>JBDTTM010000041.1:0-16573 GCA_039930605.1 Bacteroidota bacterium | reverse complement strand
TATACTTCACTGAAAAACTCTGGCCTGACTTCAGAAGAGAAGATTTATTTGAAGCCATCGCCGATTTTCAGAAACGCGAACGAAGATTTGGAATGGTAAGCGAACAACTGATGAAGTGACATGAATTGATTTAACAGAATTAGAAAGAATACAATCTTTAATGAAAAAAATATTTTTACTTTTTGTCATTGTTATTTTTGGAACCGCTGCCAATGCACAGATTCAAATGGGAGGCGACAGCACCGTTTTCACTTATGACCAGCCGCAACGTTATGAAATCGGGGGGGTGACTGTTTCCGGCACACGGTTTCTTGATGAGCAGGTGCTGATCAACCTATCAGGATTAATTGTCGGTGATACCATTGAAATTCCGGGAGATAAGATTTCCAAAGCAATTCAAACACTTTGGAAGCAGGGGCTTTTCAGTGATATCAAGATCCAGGTCGTACGTGTACAGAATGATCGCGTATTTCTTGACCTCGAATTGTCGGAAAAACCACGGCTCTCAAAATTCACCTTCAGCAAGGGTGTTTCTAAATCTGAAGCCGATAAGATCCGTGAGAAAATTCACCTTGAACGCGATAAAGTAATCACCGAAAATGTACTCAACAATACAAAGAACACAGTGCGTGATTTTTATATTGAAAAAGGATTTCTGAATACGAAAGTTGACATCCGTGAATATAAAGATACGCTCTTTGCAAACCGGGACATTCTCGAGATTATCGTTACCAAAGGAAAGAAGGTAAAAATCAAGGATATTACTTTCATTGGTGTTACCGCTATAAAAGAAGGAAAGCTCAGGCGTGCGATGAAGGGCACCAAGACAAAACGTTTCTATAAAATATTTACTACATCGAAATTCCAGGAATCCACTTTTGAAGAAGACAAAGGGAAGGTCATTGCAAAATACCGCGACAAAGGTTACCGGGATGCAAAAATTACAGACAGTCAAGTAACAACTATAAGCGAAAAGCGGCTGAGCATCCAGTTGACCATTGATGAAGGTCACAAGTATTTTTTCCGCAACATTTCCTGGATCGGCAATACAAAACATACTTCACAAGAGCTTTCCGGCATACTTGCTATTAAAAAAGGAGATGTGTATGACCAGTCTGTACTGGAGGAACGCTTATTTATGAGCCAGAACAGCCGTGACGTTTCTTCACTTTACATGGATGACGGCTACTTATTTTTCCAGGTTACCCCTGTAGAAGTAAAAGTTGAGAATGATTCCATTGACCTTGAAATGCGCATCTATGAAGGCAAGCAGGCACGCATCAATAAAGTGACTGTAAGTGGAAACACAAAAACAAATGACCGCGTTATCATTCGTGAAATCCGTACAAAGCCCGGACAATTGTTCAGCCGGGAATTGATAATTCGTACACAGCGTGAACTTTCGCAGCTCGGATATTTCGACGCGGAAAAACTGGGCGTGAATCCGAAACCGAATCCGGCAGATGGCACTGTTGATATCGAGTACGTTGTGGAAGAAAAACCATCTGACCAGTTTGAATTACAGGGCGGGTACGGTGCAAACCAATTGGTAGGATCACTCGGTGTATCATTCAATAATTTCTCTGCGAGGAACATCCTCAAAAAAGGTGGATGGAGACCAATTCCTTCAGGCGATGGACAGCGACTGAGCCTGCGCTTCCAGACGAATGGAAAGTATTACCAGTCATACAATGCTTCCTTTACTGAGCCATGGTTGGGTGGAAAGAAACCGAATTCATTGAGTGTATCTGCTTACCAGACAATCCAGACAAATGGCAGGTCCAAGAGTGATATTTTAAGAAGTGAAATTACCATTTCAGGGGGATCAGTAGGATTGGGAAAACGTTTAAAATGGCCTGATGATTATTTCTCATTGTACCATGAATTGGATTATCAATACTATTCACTTCATAATTATTCATCCGGATTTTTATTCACCAATGGGTATGCAAACAATCTATATTTCCAGCATACGCTTTCCCGCAACTCCATTGATCAACCGATCTATCCGAGGTCCGGAAATCAAACTTCACTCACCTTGCAATGGACTCCTCCCTACTCTCTTTTTAACGGGTTGGATTATTCAACAGCCAGCGACCAGGCGAAGTATAAATTCATCGAGTATCACAAATGGAAATTCTCTTCTTCCTGGTTTACCAAGATTGCAGGAAACCTGGTACTGAATGTAAAAGCACAATATGGTTTCCTTGGTATGTACAACCGCAAAGTGGGTCCTTCCCCATTTGAACGATTCTATGTTGGAGGTGACGGGCTCACAGCGGGATTTCTTTTTGATGGCCGTGAATTAATAGGTGTGAGAGGCTATAAAGATTATAGCACTATCACGCCTGTGGGTGGTGGCACCATCTTTGACAAATACACTTTCGAATTGCGATACCCTGTATCGTTGAATCCATCAGCTACAATTTATTTGCTCACATTCGCCGAAGGCGCAAATGCATGGCAGCACTTCAAAGACTTCAATCCATTCAGTGCAAAGCGTGCAGCAGGAGTAGGAATCCGGATCTTCCTACCGATTTTCGGTTTGTTAGGACTTGATTATGGCTGGCATTTCAACGACTATCCAGGCAGTGCAGTTGACTCGAAAGGGCACCTCTCGTTTACAATTGGACAGCAATTTTAAAATACTAATTTTGCAACCCTTTAAAACAAAAAAGTCATGAAAAATCTCATGAAGCTCCGGCTCGCAGCAATGATGTTCTTTCTCTTTGCATCTTCTGCATTCGCTCAAAAGTATGCGTATGTAAATACACAGTACATTCTCGACAACATTCCTGAATACAAAGCTGCACAACAACAACTGGACAATGTATCACTTCAATGGCAGAAAGAGATTGAAGACCGGTATGCAATCATTGACAAACTCTACAAGACCTACCAGGCAGAGCAGGTACTGCTTACAGAGGAAATGAAGAAACGCAGGCAGGACGAAATAAATACCAAGGAAAAAGACGTAAAGGAATTACAGAAACAACGTTTTGGTTTTGAAGGTGACCTTTTCAAGAAGAAACAGGAGTTGGTAAAACCAATCCAGGACAAAATTTACAATGCAGTAAAGAAACTGGCAACTGACGGAAGCTATGCAACAATATTCGACAAATCCAGCGACCTGGTGATGTTGTACACAAATCCAAAATATGATAAGAGTGACGATATTCTGCTTGCGCTCGGATACAAACCTGGCAAGAAGGATGGCGGAAGCGATAGTAAAGGTGGCGGATCAGGAAACGCTCCTTCAGCCGGAGACAAACCCCAAATGAAGAATGACAGGGTTGATCCGGTAGCTAACCCAAAGAAATAAACTAAACTATATATATTAACCAAATTCAAATCAATGAAGCATCTCACAAAAGCCCTTTTAGTTCTTTCTATCGTCTCAATTTCATTTGTTACGAAGGGACAAACTTCAAAATTCGGACACATTAATTCAGCGGATCTAATTCAACTCATGCCTGAAACAAAACAAAGCGACAGCACGCTGCGCAAGTTTGGCGAATCCCTCGATGGCCAGTTGAAAACAATGACAGCTGAATACCAATCAAAACTACAGAAATACCAAAGCAGCCGCGACTCCATGCCTGATGCGATCAAAGCTGTGAAAGAAAAAGAACTTGAAGACCTCGGAAACCGCATCCAGGATTTCCAGTCAACAGCCCAGGAATCAATCCAGAAGAAGAAAGAAGATCTCTATGGTCCTATTCTGAAAAAAGCAGACCAGGCCATTAAAGATGTTGCGAAAGAAAAAGGATTCTCCTATATTTTTGACACCAGCGGAGGTACTGTGTTATATGCTCAGGAATCAGACGATGTAATGGCTCTTGTGAAAACGAAGCTGGGTTTAAAATAAGAATTCAAAAAAACCGTTATGTAAAACCGTCCCGAAGTTCGTGGACGGTTTTTTTATACAGAATAGTATTTTTCCGAAGTTTACATTTGATGACATACAAGAACTCAAAACTGATTCTGTTGCTATCCCTGGTACTTTCAATACTGGCTTCCTGCATTAGTATTCATTCTGATTTTACATATTATAAAGAAAAAACATTCATATTTAATTCAAAAGATATTAAGCTGAATGGGATTTATTATTCCGCAAAATCCAGGGATATCTCAGATTATCCGGGCTTTATTTATTTATACAATGATGGAAGTATCTATTGTGGATGGGGAGAAAAGGAAGATGTGTTCTGGGAAGATCCAAACACTTATTTAAACTTCCTTGAGAAGAAATTTTCTGAGAAGGGAATTGCTAAATCTGCTTTTGCTGAGGATTGGGGAAGCTTTATTATTCGAAATGATTCGATTTACATCCAGGAATTTTATCGCAATTCTGAATATTGGATGCTGAGGAACATCATAAGCTTAACAGGAATAATAGTTAACGATTCAATAATAGAAATTCATAAGGAAAATTGCAGTTGGTGCGGAAACATGTATTCAGGCAAGTGGAAAAACAAGACAGAAATTCGTTATGACTCTCCAATTGTCTATAATTTATATCAATCGTCCTTTAAGCCCGATTCGACCATTGCCTGGTTTAAACAACAATCATGGTATAAAGAATACTTGAAGCAGTAGGGTCAACTAATTTATTGACGTTTCTTTGAAAACAAATTATCCTGGACTTTCCTGCTATGTCTGACACTTCATCTCAAAATTCATCCTCACTTCCCATTGCCATTTTTGATTCCGGCATTGGCGGGCTGAGTGTATTATGCGAAGCTTTGAAATTACTTCCCTCTGAAGACTATCTATATTTTGCTGATACCGATCATGTGCCTTATGGGACCAGGAAAAAGGAAGACGTAAAGGAATTGGTTTTAAATGCAGGAAAATTCCTGGTAGATCAAAAAATAAAAATGCTTGTCATTGCCTGCAACACGGCAACGAGCATTGCGATTTCAGAACTGAGAAACAGGTACACCATTCCTGTACTCGGGATGGAGCCGGCAGTAAAACCGGCAGTTTCGAATAATAAAAATAAGCGGGTACTTGTTCTTGCTACAGAACTGACTTTGAAAGAGCATAAATTCCGTGAACTCGTTGACAAGGTCGACAATGAGAAAATTGTGGACATGTTGCCCTTGCCGGAACTGGTTGTTTTTGCAGAGCAATTTATTTTCGATGACAAAATCATTGTTCCTGCACTTGAACAAAAGCTGGCAGCACTACCACTTGACAGCTACGGCACGGTTGTACTTGGTTGCACCCATTTTCCCTTTTATAAGAATGCACTGAAAAAAATCTTTCCACCGGGAACAGAAATTATTGATGGCAACATTGGAACCGTCACCCACATGAAAAACATACTTGAAAAAGAACATCTGGTTAACCCTCAAAGCAGGAATGGAAAAATCACCTTTTACCATTCAGGAAAAAAAATAACTGATGAAGCAATTGTTGCAAAATATCTGCGGCTGGCACAGACATAAAAAAACCGCTACGAAATTCCGTAGCGGCCAATCATAATATCATTCTTTATTATTACTTGCTTGCTTCTGCAAATCGCTTTGCTACCTCTTCCCAGTTCACAACGTTCCACCATGCCGTAATATAATCCGGTCGGCGATTCTGGTAATTAAGATAGTAAGCATGCTCCCAAACATCAAGGCCCAGCAAAGGTGTACCTTTCACTTCAGCAATATCCATTAATGGATTGTCCTGGTTAGGCGTAGAAGAAATGGCCAGTTTTTTATCTGCACCTGCAATTAGCCAGGCCCATCCGCTGCCAAAACGCGTAGTTCCAGCCGCAGCAAATTTTGTTTTGAACTCATCAAAGTTTCCGAACGCAGCATTGATGGCTTCTCCCAAAGTTCCGGAAGGATTTCCACCACCGTTCTGTTTCATCAGGGTCCAGAAAAGAGAATGGTTGTAATGCCCTCCACCATTGTTGCGTACGGGTGCCGGATATTTTGAAATGTTTTTACAAATTTCTTCGATGCTCATTTTATCTGCATCGGTATTGGCAATTGCATTGTTCAGGTTGGTAACGTATGCCTGGTGATGCTTGCCATGATGAATTTCCATGGTGCGCGCGTCAACATGTGGTTCTAAGGCATCAAATGAATAGGGTAATTGTGGAAGCGTAAATGACATGATATTGAGTTTAAGTCCCGATAACAACCGGGATGTGGTTTAAAAATTAACTTAGAAAAATACTTTGTAAAAGTACGGATGTTAATTCAGAAAGTAAAAGGGAAAAAATACCCGCGCAGGAAATTAGTTTTGCTTTACCTGCGAACTGCTTCCTGAAGAAGCTTCCGCAACCTGGTTCGTTTTCATGAGTTCCTCCGCTTTCTTCAGTGTGACATCAAGCTCCTGAATAATCGGATAGAATCCATCATTCTTCCAGATTTGTCTTGCAATAAGTGCCTTGAGCTGTGTGCGGATAATTGTCGAAGAATATGCTTCCCCTTTCTCTTCTTTTTTTACTCCGTTCTTCAACGCATACTCTACAAACCTGGAATAAGCTTCATTGTCTATGGAAAAATTCTTTTTGTAAGCACTGAAATCTGCAAATTGCGCTGTGATATTTTTCCGGTGAATGTCCAGGAAGTCGTATGCATATTGAACAATCAATCCTTTGCCATTGGCTTCATTAAAAAAAGGAGAGATACCAATGGTGTCCAGTGGTACAAATATGTCAGGCATAATTCCACCACCTCCGTATACAATCTTACCTCCCGGTGTTTTAAATTTTAATGAATCACTGAAGTGAACACTGTCGCTTGAACTGAACTCTCCTTTTTTCATCCTTTCGAATAATTCATTTTCGTATTCATCATAACCTGCACTATATGGTTTTTGAATCGAACGTCCAGTAGGCGTGTAATACCTGGCAATGGTGAGCCTGATAGCAGACCCGTCGGGAAAACTACTCTGCTCCTGTACAAGTCCTTTTCCAAATGAACGCCTTCCAACAACTGTAGCGCGGTCCCAATCCTGCACGGCTCCGCTTACAATCTCACTTGCTGATGCGCTGCCTTCATCAATGAGAACAATTAGTTTTCCTCTTTCAAAAAATCCGCGTGCCGACGCGTTAAAAGATTCCTTTGGCCTTGCATGACCCTGTGTATATACGATTAGCTTTCCTTCCGGTAAAAATTCATCAGCAATCTGAATGGCAGTCTTCAAATAGCCGCCCGGGTTGCCACGCAAGTCAAGGATCAGGCTTTGCAGGCCTTTCTCTTTGAGTTTAGAAAATGCATCAATGTATTCCTCATAAGTACGTTCCGCAAAATGGGAAACTTTAATATACCCGGTTTTATCATCGAGCATGTATGCGACATCTACACTGAATACCGGAATTTTCCCCCGCGTTATTGCATATTCCACAAGCGCAGAATTTCCCCTTCTGTAAATTCCAACTTTCACCTTGGTCCCGCTCGGTCCACGAAGGAGTTGTGTTACCTGTGTATTCGTTATATGAATGCCTGCTACATTTTTTCCTTCCACCTGTACAATGCGGTCCCCGCTCCTGATACCGAGTTGATCTGATGGCCCACCACTCACCGATGTAACAACCATGATTGTATCCTGCTGAACATGAAACTCAACACCAATACCGTCAAAATTACCTTCCAGCGGTTCATTCATTGCCTGCAAATCCTCGGCAGGAATGTATGCAGAATGTGGATCGAGTTGGTGTAGCATGTCTTCAATAGTACTTTCAACCAGCTTTTTTTGATTGACAGTATCTACATACTCCTGGCTGATGTAGTTTACAACATCATTGATTTTATTAAACTGCCCGGTCCGGAATGAAAAAAAAGATTTCTTGTTATTGAATGGCTCATTGAGCTTCATGCCAACATAAATACCAATGGCAAGCAGCGATGCAAAGATGAATGGAAGCCAGATGCGGATCTTAGTCAATTTCTGAATTGTTAATAATGTTGGATAAACATGGGTATAACGCTGTAAAACGGGAATGGTTTTAAATCTTCATGATTCCTGAAAATTCTATCCCGCCAATTCCGTCTCGCTGGTGTATTGTTCCACCTGGACACCGAATTTCCTGAGAAAGTCAACTCCCTCATCAGACTGAAGCCCCTTGAATTCTGCGTAAGACTTCAGGAAAAAGACTTTCCGAATACCCAGCGTGTAAATAACACGTGCACATGCAAGGCATGGTGAGAGTGTAACATACAAAGTACACCCTTCTATTACAACGTTGTTTTTCGAAGCATATAGTATTGCATTCTGCTCGGCATGAAGAGCAAGCGAACAACTGCCCTTACTATCACGCGGACAGCCGGTTTCAGGCCAGACTTCATCACAATTGTGAGTGCCTGCCGGAGGTCCGTTGTATCCGAGTGACACAATCCGAGTATCTTTTGTGAGAACAGCTCCAACTTTGGCTTTTACGCAATGACTTTTCCGCGCAAGATTCTGTGCCAGCTCCATATAAATTTCATCGAATGTCGGCTTATGCATCGGGCGAAGATAAATAAGATTGCCGCGTGAAAAGCGAATAAATTATTCTTGGTATGTTTACACTACATTTTATTAGCTAACCATTATATGAAAACACTTTTACTACCTTTTTCAATACTCGATATTATTACTACAGGTCATGCTCAGGCGTTGCTCCGTGAAACTATTTTTACGACAATGAGCAGAATGGGAGAAGTAAATATTCACTGTGGTAATTTAGCTGACGGTATGTTCTTCTATGAAATCCATACGGGCAAGGAATTGATCGGTAAGGGAAAATTTGTGATTGAATAATTAAATCTTATCCAATGAAAAAACTGATTTACTTTTTCCTGGTTTCGAATTTTTTCTCAGCGCAAGCGGAACAACCAGGGCATCTGATAAATGAAAGGTTATCGACTTGTGGACCTATACCGGCTGGTTGTTATCCGGGACATGTAAACTCATGTAGCGGATTTTGTACTGGTATTACTCATGTTGGACTGGGCCAGATAAGTAAAAATATAAGTGATACCTCCGGGTACCAGGACTATACCTGTTCTGATTCCACATGGCTCACGCCTGGCAGTAATTATCAATTCTCAGTTATAACCGGTCAAACATATGAGGAAGGAGTCCGTGCCTGGATTGATTTAAATAATGACGGCAACTTCGATACCACGGAAATAATTTATTCTGACTCGGCAATTGTTTATTCTCACAGCGGGATGATTACAATTCCTTCTTCAATCGTGTCTTATACTCCTTTACGTATGCGTGTGGGAAGTGATTATGCCACTTACCCTGCAGCGAACGGCTGTACCAATGTTCAATACGGTCATTACCTTGATTTCACTATCTATTTGGATACTGGTTTTGGAATACATGAAACAGAAAATAATTTCGCTGTTTCATTGGCTCCTAACCCATTTAGCTCAACCTCTATTTTGATGGTAGATCGGCTTAAACAACTTAACGGGAATGCCTTTCAATTAATGATATTTAATTCACAGGCTGAGTTAGTGCGCATGCAAACGTTTACGGACATTCAAGAGGCCATCATCAGTCGTGAGGGATTACCCAATGGCTTGTATTTGTTTGAATTGATCTCCGCAAAATCCAATATTATCGGTGCAGGAAGGTTTGTATTAGAATAAGTTCCGGTTTATTTTAAAAATGCATTTGCTGCTTCCATAAACCCGGTTGGATTTTCTGCATGTATCCAATGACCTGCTTTCGCAACTGATTCAACTGTTGAATTCGAAAACTGCTTCCTTATTGCAGGAATATCAGCATTTGCAATATAACCTGATTTTTCTCCCCTCAAAAAAAGTGCTTCTGCATCACAATGATATTGATCAGGAAGTGCGGTCCCGATAGATGAAATATTTTTTTCAATTCCTTCCAGGTTAAATCGCCAGGCAAGTTTTTCCTGCTCATTCCAATAAAGATTTTTAAGAAGAAACTGGATGGTGCCTTCCTCTTTCAAAGATTCCCGAAGTATCCCTTCTACTTCTTTACGTGTTGTTATTGAATCCAGGTCAACCGCATGTAATGCAGCAAAAACACTTTGGTGATGTGGTGGATAATAACGCGGAGCCATATCAGCAACTATGAGTTTTACAACGCGATCAGGATGTTGACAGGCAAACCACATTGCAGTTTTCCCGCCCATCGAATGCCCGATAAGTGCTGCTGAAGAAATATGCTCATCGTCCATCAGCGCAAGCAGGTCATCACTCATAAACGAGTAATTAAAATCATTGCTGTGAGGTGATCTGCCATGGTTGCGTGCATCAACAGCATAGACAAGAAATCCTTCACTGGCAAACTGTTTTGACAAAGACATCCAGTTATCACTCATGCCAAATAATCCATGCAGGATGACCAGAGGTTTCCCTTCACCCGATTTTCTGAAAAACAATTTCATGACTTAGGAAAAAGCTGCATCCCGTTTTTAATCTCACGTAAATACATCTGAACTGTATTTTCCAATCCGAAATAAAGTGCATCACTGATCAATGCATGACCAATGGATACCTCCACTAAGCCGGGAATATGCGCCACAAAATATTTCAGGTTCTCAAGATTCAAATCATGTCCGGCATTGATCCCAAGTCCTAACTCGTTTGCCTTTTGCGCTGCAGTATGATAGGAAGCAATTGCATTTTCCTTGTTCACCGGGAATTGCCGCGCAAAATTTTCTGTGTACAATTCAATTCTGTCAGTTCCGGTTGATTGTGCATGCTCGATGAATCTGACATCAGGCGCAATAAAAACGGATACGCGTACGTTAAAAGAATGAAGACGTGAAATTATATCTTTTAAAAACTGTTGATGTTTGAAGGTATCCCAACCCGCATTGCTTGTAATTACATCAGGGGCATCGGGTACAAGGGTTGCCTGTGCAGGACGAATCTCTTCAATCAGCTTCAGGAAATCTTCAGAAGGATATCCTTCAATGTTAAACTCGGTAGTGACAACTTTTTTCAATTCGCGCACATCGCTCCTCCTGATATGGCGCTCATCCTGCCTGGGATGTACTGTAATCCCCTGCGCACCAAATCGTTCAATGTCCCTTGCAGCTTTAATTACATCCGGGTATGAACCTCCGCGTGCATTGCGCAACGTCGCTATTTTATTGATGTTTACACTCAAACGTACCATTGAAGGAATAATCAGATTCGTATTGCAAAAGTAATTTATCTTGTGAATATGGTCAGGTCTCAATCAGAAATAAAAGATTTAGCTTTACATCCATAAAACCGATATGACTTTACGATCGTAAAATATATATAATGATAGCCCGCGAACTGATAAACGATTCTTTTCCTCCACTTAAACTTTCCGATACGGGGTTACGTGCATTAAACTGGATGGAAGAATTTCGACTTGTACATATTCCTGTTGTCGAAGGCATACATTACCTGGGCCTTGTTTCTGAAGAAGATATTCTGAAACTTGATTCGATGGAACAGCCACTTGCCAACCAAATGCTCTCACTGATTAAACCATATGTGAAAGCATCACAGCCGGTGTTTGAAGTTGTCAAGTTGCTGTCAAAAGATAAGCTGACCCTGGTTCCTGTTGTTGATGACGATAAAAACTACATGGGATTAATTACGCTCAACGATGTCTTAAAGCATTATATCGAAAGCGGAATATTTGAAGATGCTGTTGGCGTGATCGTTCTTGAAATGAAACCGCACGATTATTCATTAAGTGAATTGGCCAGGCTCGTTGAAAGTGAAGATGCACGTGTGCTCAATTCTCACATTACTCCTGATGTAGAGAATGAAACGATAGATGTAACGTTAAAAATTAACCTGACCGACCTTTCGCGTATTATCTCTTCATTTACCAGACATGGTTATCTTGTGAAAGAGCATTACAACCAGAATGAGTTTATGGATGATATTAAATCAAGATATGATTCGCTGATCAAATATCTTGACATTTGATTTTTCACTGTTGAATGTCTCTCCAACTGTACCGTTTAACTTTTTTTGTTTTCATCTTTCTGCTGGCTATTCAATCAGGCAATGCACAGAATCCGGTTTCGATTCCCCGGGATTCTCTTACTGCTGATACCTCATCAATCATTATCAGCAAAGTTGTTATCATCGGAAATAAAATAACCAGGGAACACATTGTTATGCGGGAATTGGCATTCCACATCAGCGACACACTTTCCGCTTCCGACTTCGATGCAAAGCGCAAACGCAGCGAAGAGAATATTTATAATACCTCACTCTTCAATTCAGTCAAGCTCACTTACCTCAAAAATCCTGATGGCACAACGACCATTTATTTGATCCTAAAAGAGCGGTGGTACATTTTCCCATTACCTGTCTTCGAAGTTGTAGATCGGAATTTTAATGTGTGGTGGCGCACGAAAGATTTCTCGCGAATCGTTTATGGCGGCGTTTTATCGTGGAATAATTTCAGGGGAAGAAATGAAACCGTAGCGCTTGCAGTCCGCCTGGGATACATTCAGCAAGTCAGCTTCTCCTATAGCATTCCATATATCAATAAAAATCAGCACAGCGGATTAAATTTCGGATTCTCCTATTCACGCAACCACCAGGCAGCATACGAAACCAGTTATGATGATGTAGTATACTATAAGGATACTGCGAAGTTCGCAAGGGAAGCTTACTCGGGAGTTATTGAATATACCTATAGGAAAGGCCTTTACGATACGCATTATCTTTCTGGCGGCTTTCTCAATGTACAGGTACAGGATACGGTTTTGAAATTAAACACTGAATACCTGGCAAATGGAAAATCGAATGAGCATTATTACTCGCTCAGGTATTTTTACCGGAAAGACCGCCGTGATTATGTTTATTATCCATTGCGCGGATATACTTACAACGTAGAAGTGGTAAAAAACGGAATGCCATTCCTCAATGATGATGTAAACTATTTATTCCTTACTGCAGAACTGAAAAAATTCTGGCAGCTAAACAGGCGTTTTTATTTCAGCACTTCTGTTCGTGGTAAATTATCAGATCATCATTTCCAGCCATACTACAATACGCGCGCATTGGGTTTCGGCCGCGATTATGTCCGCGGTTATGAATATTATGTGGTGGACGGTCAGCATTTTGCACTTCTGAAAACCAACTTCAAGTTTGAACTATTTCCTAAAAAGGAAGTCCATGCCGGCTTCATTCCTTTTGAAAAATTTGCAACAATTCCGTTTTCATTCTTTATCAATATATATGGTGATGCCGGGTATGTGGAGGATACACAGTTTTCTAATGTAAGTAACAGTAAGAATCAGCTTCCCAATACATGGCTTTATGGCTATGGAATAGGAATTGATTTTGTCACCTACTATGATATCGTTATCCGCCTCGATTATTCATTCAATAAATTTGGAGAGTCCGGTTTATTTCTTCACTTTGCTGCTCCTATCTAATAGCTGCATATGACCATTGCCGTTTACGGACGACCGGTTAATCCTTCACAAATTGCATTCGCTGAAAATGTGCTCAATATCCTGGTAACATCAGGCTGCGGAGTGATCATTCACAAACAGTATCATGATTTCCTGCAGACAGAAATAAAAAACATTTCTTCCATCCCTGTTTTTGAAACACATGAAGAACTGGTTGGCAAGGCAGATTTTCTATTCAGCATTGGAGGTGACGGAACATTACTCGACACTGTTCTCCTTGTAAAAGATTCTAAAATTCCGATTGCCGGCGTGAATGCCGGGCGCCTGGGATTTCTATCAAGCATTTCAAAAGAAAATATTTCGCTGGCAGTTGATGCGCTGGCAAAAGGTCATTTCAGTGTTGATACGCGAACCTTATTAAAAGTGGAAAGTAATCACCCTGTTTTCAATGGGAATAACATTGCGTTGAATGATTTTACCATTCATAAAATGGAAACTTCTTCCATGATAAAAATTCATACTTACCTGAATGGTGAGTACCTGAATAGCTATTGGGCCGATGGATTAATTATTGGAACTCCAACGGGATCTACAGGCTATTCGATGAGTTGCGGGGGTCCGATCATCGTTCCACAAAGTGAAAGTTTTGTAATCACCCCAATTGCCCCACATAACCTGAATGTTAGGCCAATCATTGTATCTGATAAGAATGTGATATCTCTTGAAGTAGAAGGTAGAAGCCAGAATTTTATGGCAACACTTGACTCGAGATCCGCTACCATTGACTCATCCTTCCAGTTGGCTGTCAGGAAAGAGAGTTATTGCGTTAATTTGGTTCGCCTGAGCAACGAAAACTTCCTTGGTACCTTACGAAGTAAATTGAATTGGGGATTAGACAGCAGAAATTAAAGTAATTTAGGATTCCCAATTAACCTTTTAATACTCAAAAACGAATCTAAAACGCCTTTAAAACGTAAAAACAATCTTGGATTTTAGAAAATAATTTTACATTTGCCTTTCCCAGAAAATGAAAAAAATATTTACTTTCTCACTTTTGTTAATTCTTACCATTCCTTCAATGGTGAATGCCCAGCGTTGGAAACGCCAACGGTATGAATTCAGCTTGGGACTGGGAGTAAGTAATTTTTTAGGCGAATTAGGAGGTGCCAACCAGATCGGTACGCATTATTTCCGGGATCTTGAATTCTCACAGACCAGATTGGCTGCTGCTCTTGGATTACGCTATAAGCTAAGTAATTATTTTGCTGTCAAGACCGATCTTACATATGGACGTGTTTCGGGGGATGATAAACTTACAACAGAGAAGTTCAGACATACAAGAAATATTAATTTTTACGCGGACATTTATGAATGGAATTTGAATTTCGAAGGCGCTTTTCAACAGGAACAGATTGGTCACAGGTACAGGCTGAAAAAGGTTAGAGGATTGAAAGGCTATGAACTTTATACATACCTTTTTGCAGGAGTGGGTGTTTTCTACTTTAATCCAAAGGCAGAATTCCAGGGACAGACTTATAACCTACGCGACTATCATACTGAAGGACAGGGTTATGTTCCAACACGCAAAAACTATTCCACTTTCCAGCTTTGCATTCCATTGGGTATTGGCTTTAAATATACCATTGACAGACAATGGGGACTTGGACTTGAATTCGGGATACGAAAAACATTTACAGATTACATTGATGATGTCAGTACTACTTATATTGATCTTTCTCAATATCAAACCGGGCAACAGTACGATGTAGGCCAGTTTCTTGCAAATCCAAGCGATCGAAACGACCCGGCCGCGGCAGGAATTACTGCTCCAGGTCAGCAAAGAGGCGACCCCCGCTACAAAGATTCTTATATGTTCGCTATTTTCAGCGTAAATTATAAGATCAAGACCGGCAGAAATAATCTCCCTAGATTTTAATTCAGTTCAAACATTTTCCGGGTTGATCCGTTCAGGATAACCTTCACTGAATTCAAAAATGAATTGGCGATCATCTGTAATATTTCTCTCCTTTTTTAGCATATTCCTCTTCAATGCGCAGGAAAACTTTGCGCAATACAATGAAGTTGGATTACAACTCGGTGTATCCCGTTACAAGGGTGAATTATCTCCTCATTCTTTTGATATCAGGTTTATTCATTTTGCAGGAGGCGTTTTTTTTCGGCACAACTGGAACCGACATTGGAGCTGGATTACCGAACTTAACTTCGGAAAAGTTTCAGGCGATGACGCACGTTTAAAAACATCTTTTGAGCAAAACAGGAATTTGAATTTCTATTCTACGATTTGGGATTTTACTCCCGGTATTGAATTTAATTTCTTTCCATACGAAACCGGAAATTCAAGCTATCCATTTACTCCATATATTTTTACAGGGTTTTCAGTTTTTAAATTTAATCCCAAAAGTGCAGGTGTTGAACTTCAACCTCTCGGTACTGAAGGACAGGGATTACCCGGAAGGCCTAATCCATATCACAGAATATCTTTTGCAATACCGATTGGTGGCGGAATCAAAATAAGTCTCGGACAAAGTGTAGGTATCGGGTTGCAGGTTTCAGCCCGCAGAACATTTACTGATTACCTCGATGATGTAAGCACTACATACCCCGATTTAAATCAACTGCAGGCTTCCAAAGGACCAGACGCTGTATATTATTCAGACCCCGGTGCTTTTAGCGATTCCATTCCTGGTTACCCGGTCTATGAAGGAAAAGAACGCGGCACCCCTTCTGATAAAGACTGGTACCTGTTCGGCACATTTACACTGTGGGTTCGGATGACAAGTTTTCAAAGAGAACATTGTAAACCCTTCAAGAGGAGAAGATATTAAATGATAAACCAAATGGAGCCTGTAATTTAATTACCTCCTTCAATCTTTTTACCGGTTCTTACTATTGAACGATTAATTTCTTTACTGCTATATTTTTTTCAGAAGATACCAGCCCCACCAGATATACACCTTTCGCCAAAGCAGTGAGGTCAAGGTCAATTTTATTACTGCCATTTTCAGCATGACCGGCAACCTGGCTGATTAACCTCCCTGTAATATCACTTACCTGGATGGTGATCTGGCTTGAAGATGCAGAAGTAAAACTGCAGATCACATAATCACTTGCCGGGTTCGGCGACAGATAAAAGTCCACAATATTTTCTTCTGTTGCAAAATCTCTGCATGTAATCGTTACCGCTTTGGTGCGTGCTGATGAATTGCCGCA
>JBDTTM010000040.1:0-16813 GCA_039930605.1 Bacteroidota bacterium | reverse complement strand
TCAGTGTTGCTGAAGTAGAAACCGGAGGAACTTTTTCATGCTATCCGAACCCAGTTAGCAGCCAATTGACAATCGACAGTAGACAAATGGCAATAAAAACAGTTGAGATTTATAATGTGATGGGGGAAATGGTAATGAAGAAGAAGAAGCAAGAATCAAGAAGCAAGAACCAGGAAGCAACCTTAGATGTATCGGAGTTATCGAATGGAATTTATATTGTAGTTGTTTCGGATGAGAAGACGAGTGTGCGGGGTAGAGTGATCGTTCAACGATAAATAGCAAGTAGGCCCACCGATAGCTATCGGGAGGCAGCTGGCAAGGACAATGAGTTCAATTGAAACTTATAATTCCTGCATTCAACGTTGTTGCTCACAATGACCTAATGAAGCAATTTACAGCGGCGCTTTTCACTGTTGCACCTTACAATTATGCTCAATGGTGTTCTTAACTCTGTCATAGCCCATATCCAATTCGTTCTTTAACTATTATTTTTGTTTTTAAATCTTCATCATGAAAAAACTTTTCCTGCTCTTCGCAGCGCTTCCTTTTTTAGCTGGCGCACAGCCGATATATCGTTTCAGTGATGCAATTCCTGTGAACCAGTACGGTAACTTTCTCAATGATGCATGGTCGGGAGGAATCAATTATGCACAGTGGAGTGAAATTGACATCAACAATGACGGCCTGAAGGACCTTTTTATGTTTGACCGCTCGAACAACCGCGTAATCACAATGATCAATGACGGTTCGCCAAGTCCAGCTGCATTTCATTTCGTTGACTCATTTAAAACGCATTATCCGCAACTCGGCGGGTGGGTATCGCTGAATGGTGGCTGGGCTTTCATGTTTGACTATAACTTTGATGGTTTTCCTGATCTCTTCAGCGTGAGCAAGCAGAACAGCGGCATCATCCAGTACAAAGGAAATTATGATCTAGTAAACGGATACACTTTTACCTGCGTGGATTCCGTGATCAAATACACTTACGGCGCCAACCAGCATTCCAATATTCTTGCAAGCGCCAACCTTGTGCCCGATTTTAATGACATAGACAATGATGGTGATATGGATATCATCGCACAGCAAACATCCTGTGTAGGGACATACGCATATTTCCGTAATAATTTAATACAGGACCAATTTCCATATGATTCTTTGGATGACTATACGCTGATAACAAATGCCTGGGGAAATTTTTTTCTTCGCCCGGGCCTGACCCAATATGTAGCTGTTGGCGGCTATCACATTTCCTGCCTCCACGCTGCTGATGAGCCGGAATTTAAACCGGAAGATACGATGAGGCGTGATGATACCTATTCTTCGATGCGATCAATTGACCTTGACGGTGATGGTGACAAAGACGCACTGATTGGAGACTCACAAACCATTAACCTGCTAGCTGTTATCAATAACGGTGATTCTTCCTACGCCGACATGAATTCCGAGGACACACTTTTTCCTTCTTATGATAATTCTCTCATCATGAAATCATTTACAGCCCCATCATTTGTTGATGTTGACAATGATGATGTACTTGATTTACTTGTCGGTAATTCAGAATTTGAAAACCGCAGAGGAGTAACGTGGTATAAAAATAACAACGTTAGTAACTCTCCTGTTTATGATCACCAGACCGATTCGCTTTTCCAGCCGAATATGATTGACGTAGGTGAAGGTGCAGCCGCTGTTTTTGCAGATGTGGATAATGACGGACTCTTTGATATGGTTATCGGGAATAGCAAACGAACGTTTAATTTTTCACAGGAGAAAACAAATCTTACTTATTATAAAAATGTCGGAACGGTGAGCAGTCCTTCATTTCAGTTGATAACGGAAGACTTCGCCGGTGCAACCTCGCTTGGAATCTCCGGCCCTTTGTTCCCGGCTTTTGGAGATATGGATGGAGATGGCGACAAGGATATGATCCTTGGCGGAAGTAATGGCGCACTTACTTATTTCACAAACAATAGTGGAACGATCAGTTTTACTTCCACCAATTACATGAATATTGACGTGGGAAACGGAAGCACGCCACAGATCATTGACGTTAACAGGGATGGACTTCTCGACCTGGTCGTTGGAGAACAAAATGGAATCCTGAATTATTACCAAAATATTGGCAGCGCAACTGTTCCATTCTTTAACGCTGCTCCTACTTCAAGTCCTTTCGGGAATGTAAATGTGCATGCACAATATTATGTGGATGGTTATGCAGTCCCCTTTCTCTATAGCGACAGTGGTTCATACAAACTGCTTGTCTCCAATATGGAAGGAAATATTTTATTGTTCGACAGCATCGATGGAAACCTGGGTGGTGCTTTTCATTTTGTTGATACTGTTTTCAGCAAGTACTTCGGATATCGTTACGGATACAATTGTTCCGTAAGTGGTGCTGACCTGAATGCTGACGGCCTAACTGATGTACTGATCGGCTTGTATGGTGGTGGTGTGCAGGTTTACTACCAGGTAGATCCATTCCTTGCGGTGAATGAAATTGCAAAACCGGTTTCAACATTTAACCTTTTTCCAAATCCTGCTGCTGATATGTTGAATATTGCATTGCAAAATTATAACAGGAACCAGGATTATACGCTTTCGATTTACAATTGCATTGGACAAATTGTTTATGAGACAAAAAACGTGAAAGAAAAAATGCAGGTTGATATGAACGATTTTTCCGGAGGGATATATTTGTTGCAATTGCAATCGGAGAATGGAAATGTGAATCAGAAATTCTTGAAAGAATAAACAGCCATTCAGCCAATGTGCAGATATGAAAATGTGCATCCCGATAGCTATCGGGAGTGCAAATTAGATAATGTGTTCATTTAAAAATTTGGTTTCGAATTAAGTTCTTCCGTGTTTCGGCGCAATGCCTGGTATCACAGCTTGATGAGGTTAGCTGGAAATATTAGCATTGTGGCATACGGATTTATTTTGAATTAAATATTTTTCAACTATTTCTATTATGAAAATAAATATTTCCCGACGAAGCTGTATCGCAGTTGCATTCTTCGCGTCATTGCCTTTCCTATCAAGCGCACAGCCGGCATTCCGGTTCAACGATTCTATTCCCGTAATTCAGTACGGCACTACTCTTCCGGATGCATGGGCTGGCGGAATCAATTATCCCCAATGGAATGAAGTTGACCTGAACAATGACGGCCTCAAAGATCTCTGGATGTTTGACCGCTCTAATAACAGGGTGATGATCATGATGAACGATGGATCCCCTACCCCTGCTGCATTTCATTTTGTCGATTCCCTCAAAACGCATTTTCCTAAACTAGGTGGCTTTGTCTCTTTGAGCAGCGCATGGGCATTTATGTATGATTACAACTTCGATGGCTACCCAGATCTGTTAAGTGTAAGCCGTCCGAACAGCGGGATCATCCAGTACAAAGGAAATTACGATGCCATAAATGGATACACATTTACATGCGTGGATTCTGCCATCCAATATAAATTCGGGGCCGGACAACATTCCGGTATCCTGGCAAGTTCCGGCCTAGTGGCAGATTTTAATGACATGGACAACGATGGTGACATGGATATCATTGCACAGCAAACATCCTGCGTGGGAACTGTTGCATATTACCGGAATAATTTAATCGAGGATGGGTATTCGTATGACTCATTGAATGATTTTACACTGGTTACCAATTCCTGGGGAAATTATTCTCTTCGTTCAGACCCGTCGGAATATGAAACTGTTGCAGGGTATCACATCACTTGTATTCACGCTGATGATAGTCCGCAGTTGAAAACATTTTCTACAGTACGGACCATTGACCTCGATGGAGATGGCGATAAAGATGCGCTGATCGGCGGCTTAGAGGCCATCAATCTTCTTGCAGTTTATAATAATGGTGATTCTTCTTATGCTGATATGAATTCGCAGGACACACTTTTTCCGTCCTATGATATTCCCGCAATCGCACATTCATATGCAAATCCTTCGTTCGTTGACGTGGACAATGATGGTAAACAGGACATGCTTGTCGGTAATTCCGTATTTGAAAACCGCAATGGAGTGAGGTGGTATAAAAACACCAGTACAAATTCTGCCCCGGTTTATAATTTCCAGTCGGACTCGCTTTTTCAGCCCGGTATGATTGACGTCGGCGAAGGTGCTGCTGCAGTTTTTGCAGATGTAGATAATGACGGGCTTACGGATATGGTGATCGGGAACAGCAGGTGCACGTTTAATATTACTCAGGTGAAAACAAATCTTACTTTTTATAAAAATGTCGGAACGGTTACCAATCCTGCATTCCAGTTTGTAACCGATGACTTCGCTTCTGCTACATCGCTGGGCATTGCAGGCCCATTGTTTCCGGCTTTCGGTGACATGGATGGTGACGGAGATAAAGACATGATCGTTGGTGGACTCAATGGTACGCTGAATTATTTCACCAATAACAGCGGGACATTCAGCTTTACTTCAGTTAACTACATGGGGATTGACGTGGGTAATGTAAGCACACCCCAGTTGATTGACCTGGACAGGGACGGCTTGCCTGATCTTGTCGCAGGCGGGAAGAACGGAATTCTTAATTATTACCACAACGTTGGCAGCACTACAAATCCTTTTTTCAATGCTACTCCAACAGCAAGTCCTTTCGGCAATGTAAATGTACAAGTGCTACCATATCAGGATGGTTACGCTGTCCCTTTTATTTATGACCAAAACGGCTCATACAAAATGCTTGTTGCCAACATGGAAGGGAATATTTTATTGTACGACAGCATTGACGGAAACCTGGATGGAACGTTTCATTTTGTGGATACCGTCTTCACCAAAGATTTTGGTTTTAATTACGGGTATAACATTTCTGTAAGTGGGGCTGACCTGAATGCAGACGGCTTCACAGATGTGCTGATCGGCATGTATGGTGGTGGTGTGCAGGTTTATTATCAGGTAGATCCATTCCTTGCGGTGAATGAAATTGCAAAACCGGTTTCAACATTTAACCTTTACCCGAATCCTGCGGTCGATATTTTGAATGTTGCATTGCAGAATTATAACAGGAACCAGGTTTACACACTTTCGATTTACAATTGCATTGGACAAATTGTTTACCAGACAAAAAATGTAAAGGAAAAAATGCAGGTAGATGTGAAAGACCTTAACAGTGGAATATACCTCGTTCAATTACAATCTGGGAATGCACATGTGAATCAGAAATTCCTGAAAAAATAACAGGTAATCAGCCAATGTGCATCCCGATAGCTATCGGGAATGCCAATGTGTAGATTTGAAGATGTGGAACAATGTGTAGATCTGCAAATGTGACAATGTGCAGATAAAATAATGTGTTCAAGGAATAATCTCGCCACTTCCGGTAGGCGAAAAAAAAAATATCCCGTCTGTTTTTATTGAATATCTTACTGATCAAATTCACCTACCTATGTTCACAAACATTTTCATGAAAAACATTCTGACGCTATTTGTTGTCAGCTACGCAGGCATCGTACTATGCACAGCTCAATCAACATCTTCCGGCACAATAAACAAAGCCACCACAGACGCCATAACTCGAAGGAAAGAAATTGCCGATTCGCTGAAGATGGAGAGGCTGTTGGCTCTTGAACAATTTCCGTTTATCAAAGGAGGCAAGTGGAGCGGTGTGATACCTGTTGACAGTCCAACAGAGATTCCTGATCCCAAACGCGATTATAAATTGCTTTTTGAATTCACAGCAAAGAATCCTGATTCGATAACGACTGAAATTAACAGCGGTATAGATGAAGTAATACACGTACTCAACCTTCATGTGGCATCAGGCATTCTGCCGGCCAGGCTTTTTCCGGTCATTCTTGTCCGTGGTCCGGGAATGGAGGCATTGATGAATAATTCAGCCTATAAGAAAAAACATGGTGTTGATAATCCTAATCTGAAAGTAATCAATGACCTGGAAAAAAAAGCAGGAGCCCGGTTTATTGTCTGTGGGCAATCGATGGCATTTTCAGAAGTCAAAAAAGAAGATCTATTGCCCGATGTGAAAATATCACTCACTGCAAAAACGGTATTGTCAAATTACCAGTTGCAGGGATATGTGTTGTACAGCATTCATCCGGAGAAATAAATCGATTTGCAAATGTGAAAATGTGCAAATTTGAAAATGGATAATGTGTTCAAACTAGAATTCCATTTTAGATTGGAAGATGATGGTTCTAATTTACACATCTGCACATTTCTCTACTTGCAAATATCAGAAATCCAAAAAAAATCCCGCCCTCAATGAGGAGCGGGATTTCTTTTTTCAATTCTATTACTATATGAATCCTTAAATGAAGAAGTGGCTGTTGACTGCTGACTTCCACTAGCGACTCCTTACTCAAGACTTCCTACGCAAGAGTGCGCTTCACTTCTTCCTGGATATATCCTTCGATAATGTCTCCAGTCCTGATGTCATTGAATCCATTGATGCTCAATCCACATTCGTAACCGGTTGATACTTCCTTCACGTCATCTTTGAAACGCTTGAGTGATGCCAATGTGCCACTGTGAACTACGATTCCATCGCGCACGATGCGCACCTGTGTGTTGCGGGTAATTTTTCCATCTAGCACCATGCAACCTGCAATGGTTCCTGCCTTCGGAATCTTGAAGACTTCACGGATTTCAATGTTGGCTACAATCTTCTCCACGAAATCAGGAGCAAGCATGCCTTCCATCGCTGCTTTTACTTCTTCGATGGCTTTATAAATTACCGAGTAAAGTCGGATTTCAATTTCTTCCTGCTCTGCAAGTTTGCGCGCGCTGTTAGATGGCCTCACCTGGAACCCGATTACAATGGCATTCGATGCAGATGCCAGCAACACATCGCTTTCGCTGATTTGTCCCACAGATTTATGGATCACATTCACCTGTACTTCAGGCGTAGTCAGTTTCAATAATGAATCACTGAGTGCTTCGATAGAACCATCAACGTCACCTTTTACGATTACGTTCAGTTCCTTGAAACTACCGATGGCTAAACGCCTTCCGATTTCATCGAGTGTAATGTGTTTGTGTGTGCGGATTCCCTGCTCACGCTGCAACTGCAAACGTTTGTTGGCGATGTCGCGTGCTTCGCGTTCGTCTTCCATCACGTGGAAAAGATCTCCTGCCTGTGGTGCTCCTGTCATACCTAATACCTGTACCGGAGTTGAAGGACCGGCTTCACGGATCCGGAAACCGCGTTCATTGAACAATGCTTTTACACGACCGCTATGTTTACCTGCAAGCAATACGTCTCCCACTTTCATGGTTCCATTTTGCACGAGAACAGTCATTACGTATCCCCTGCCCTTGTCAAGCATGGATTCAATCACGGTTCCATTGGCGCGCTTGGTAGGATTTGCCTTTAAGTCGAGCAAATCAGATTCAAGCAATACTTTTTCCAGCAACAGGTCTATATTGGTTCCGTTCTTCGCACTGATTTCCTGGCTCTGGTATTTTCCTCCCCATTCTTCCACGAGGATATTCATTTTACTGAGTTGTTCTTTGATCCGCTCCGGTGATGCACCTGGTTTGTCCATCTTATTCAATGCAAACACAATCGGCAATGCCGCTGCCTGTGCATGGTTGATGGCTTCAATGGTTTGAGGCATCACGCTGTCATCTGCAGAGATCACGATGATGGCAACATCCGTTACCTTTGCGCCACGTGCACGCATGGCAGTAAATGCTTCATGACCGGGTGTATCGAGGAAGGTAATATTCTTTCCGTTTTCAAGTGTTACTTCATACGCACCAATGTGCTGTGTGATTCCACCCGCTTCACCGGCAATTACATTCGCCTTCCGGATGTAATCGAGCAGGGAAGTTTTACCATGGTCAACGTGACCCATCACGGTAACGATCGGTGGACGTGGCAGCAGGTCTTCCGGTTTGTCTTCTTCAAGAACAATCGATTCCTGCACATCGGCAGCAACGAATTCAACCTTGTATCCGAATTCTTCCGCAACGACCGTCAGTGTTTCCGCATCCAGTCGCTGGTTGATTGAAACAAACATTCCAAGTGACATGCAGGTAGAAATAATCTGCGTTACCGGAACGTCCATCATCTTGGAAAGGTCATTGGCACTTACGAACTCCGTAACCTTAATTATTTTTTGTTCTGAACTTTGCTGTGCTTTCGCTTCTTTTTCTTCATGACGTTCATCGCGCCTTGCTCTCCGTTGTTTGGATGATTTTGATTTTCCACCTCCACTCAATCGGGCAAGAGTAGCTTTGATCTGATCCTGGATTTCCTTTTCTGTCGGCTCAGCCCTTGGTGGCGCATTGTGCGCAGGACGAGGCCGTGCTTTGTTCGGACCACTTCCACCGCCAGGCCGCTGGAATCCC
Organism: Bacteroidota bacterium; assembly: GCA_039930605.1. Lineage (GTDB taxonomy): Bacteria > Bacteroidota > Bacteroidia > AKYH767-A > 2013-40CM-41-45 > JAPLDB01. The sequence goes on along the minus strand of JBDTTM010000040.1, from coordinate 8,478 downwards.
TGGAAATCTTTTTTCTTATTCTCGTCCGGAATCTGAACGCCTCCGGCTTTTCTGTCTGTACGTTTTCTTTTTTTCTTTTCCCGCTCACCGAAAGCTGATGAAGAAGCAACCGGTTTTTTCTTCGGTTGTTCGGCCGGCAATTCAATCTTACCGAAAATTTTCGGTCCCGCTAATTTGTCAAACTGCACACGGGTGATTTCATCTTTTTGCTCTTCTGCAGGAGGTTCAGGAATGACCACAGCAGCTGGTACTTCTGCAACAGGAACAGGTGTCGCTTCCACTTCTTCCTTTTTCACTTCAGCAACAACTTCAGCCTCTTCGCCTTTTTTCTTTTTGGCCGCTTTCGCTTCTTTTTCTGCCTCTTGAGCGTCTTCAGTTTCCTTTTTAGTTGGCTTTTTCTTTTTACCGGTTTTCAAATCAGTACCAGCAAGGTCAATGGTACCAAGCACTTTCGGCATTTCAATCTTTTCAGCTTGTGCCTTGATGACTTCCGTTTCCTTTTTCGGCTCGATCTTTTTCTCCGGCTTTTCTTCTTTCTGCTTTGGCTTTTCTTCCTTCGAGACAACAGCTGCGCCTTTGTTCTTGATCAGCACTTCCCGTACATCTTCGTCCTGCTTGGCGTCCGTCTTCGGTTTCAGCTGCGCGTCCAGGATCACAGGAATATCCTTTTTGATTTTGGATGCAGTGATCTGCGCTGCCTCTTCCTTTGCAGACTTATCAGATGCAAATTCTTTTACCAATAAAGAATACGCCTCCCCCGGCAGTTTGCCATTGGGATTACTTTCAACCTTGAATCCTTTCTTAGACAGGTAATCAACAATGTGATCCATGCTAAGATTGAATTCTTTGATTGCTTTACTAAGCCGTATTGTTTTTTCCTCGCTCATATTGTGTTGAAGCAAAGATGGTTCTTTTACCCCGATCCTTGTTTCTTTTTCTCAATTATTTCTCTACCGGCCCTATTCCCCGGAGTTCGTTTTCAAATTCGCTCTTATTCAAATTCTATTTTCAGGATGCGAACCACTTCTTTAATGGTTTCTTCCTCAAGATCGGTACGTTTTACCAGGTCTTCAATAGGAATATCAAGTACGCTCTTAGCAGTATCGCAACCGATTGATTTTAATTCATCAATGATCCATGGTTCAATTTCGTCTGAAAATTCTTCGAGATCCACGTCTTCAGTATCATCTTCTGTATCACGATACACATCAATCTGGTAGCCGGTGAGTTTACCTGCAAGCTTAATATTATGCCCGCCTTTACCAATAGCCAGAGAAACCTGGTCCGGTTTCAGGAACACAGATGCATGGTGCTTTTCATCATCCAGTTTAATGGTCGTAATTTTCGCCGGCGACAAAGCACGGGAAATATACAATGGAAGGTTATTGGTGAAGTTGATTACATCTATATTTTCATTGCGTAATTCCCGAACGATACCATGGATGCGGGAACCTTTCATTCCTACGCATGCGCCAACCGGATCAATGCGGTCATCATAACTTTCAACAGCAACTTTGGCGCGCTCGCCAGGTTCACGTACAATTTTCTTGATGATGATCAATCCGTCAAACACTTCAGGAACCTCGAGTTCGAACAAACGCTCGAGGAATAATGGAGATGTTCTAGACAATACAATTTTCGGAGTGGCATTCATCATTTCCACGCGCAATACTACTGCACGCACGCTGTCGCCTTTTTTGAAAAAATCGGACGGGATCTGTTCATTCTTCGGAAGAATCAATTCATTACCATCATCATCCATGATCAACGATTCTTTTTTCCATGTCTGGTAAACTTCACCGGTGATGATCTCTCCAACCCTGTCTTTGTATTTCTTGAAGATACCTTCTTTCTCCAGTTCCTGTACACGCGCCATCAGGTTCTGACGGGCAGCCAGCACTGCGCGCCTTCCGAAATCCGAAAAGCGAACTTCTTCAGCCAAATCTTCACCCACTTCAAAATCAGGTTCTATTTTCACCGCTTCGGAATAAGGAATCTGTGTCGTTTCATCTGTCACTTCTGCATCAGCCACAATAAGGCGGTTGCGGAAAGCTTCGAGATCACCTTTGTCCGTATTGATTACAATGTCGAAATTATCAGCATTGCCGTATTTCTTTTTAATCATACCACGGAAAACATCTTCCAGTATGCTCATCATACTTGCACGGTCAATGTTCTTCAGCTCCTTAAATTCGGAGAAGGCGTCAACTAATTGTGAATGTTCCATAAACGGTTTTTTATTACTGATTACTAATCCTATCTAAATTACCAATTACTAATTATCTAATACTTTATTGAAATTGAAAACAACTTTCGTTTCCTTGATATCATCAAAAGAGATATTGTGATCGATTGTTTGAAATGTATTCTTTCCTGCTCCTTTGAAACGCTTTGATTCGACCACAACAATTCCATTTTCGTCAACTGATTTCAAAGTGCCGATCTGTCGGATTCCATCTTTCATCAGCACATTCACTTCCTGGCCGATCCGCTTGATATATTGTTTCAATACTTTCAGCGGTTCATCCATTCCCGGTGAGGAGACTTCCAGTTCATGTGTTTCGAAGACACTTGCCAGCTCAGGTTTCGATTCCAGGAACCTGTTTATGGCAACGCAATCTTCAAGTTTCATCCCGTTTGGATGATCCACAAAAACCGCGATTTTTGAGTAAGAAGCCTTAATGTCCACAAAAAACGCTTCCGTTCCCTGTAATTTCTCTTCTACTGCCAGCCTGATCTGTTCCTTCAAATCCATTTTTTGGGCAATTAAAAAGGGGACTGTGGTCCCCTTCGCAATTCATTAATCGGCTGCAAATATAGAATTATAATATCGAATACCAAATCGAAGATGAATGGCCAAATTTCGAATATTATAATCTCGAAACCCGAAAAAATACTGAATAATAAATATTAGAAAGATTAAAAAACAGCCTACTCTCCATTTGATATTGTGATTTTTTTATTCGGATTTTTTTCGAATTTCGGCTTTGGGTATTCGAGATTATCTCTTCTAAAGCCTACTTTTGTCTAAATAACTTTAAATGGAAACCACCCACACAACTTACCTCGGCGAACTAAGGACTGAATCAAAACACGTTCGTACCGGTGAAATGTTAGTCACCGATGCTCCACCTGACAACCAGGGTAAAGGGGAATCTTTTTCTCCGACAGATTTACTCGCAACATCTTTAGGAACATGCATGTTGACAGTGATGGGAATAGCAGCGCGCACGCACAACATCAACATGGACGGAACTAAGATTAAAGTAACAAAGGTGATGGCGGCAAATCCGAGAAGGGTTTCAGAGGTCCATGTGATATTCGAGATGCCGACAAATAATTATACGGAAAAAGAAAAATCTATTCTTGAAAATGCAGCGCAAACATGTCCTGTTGCATTGAGTGTTCATCCGGCAATGAAGCAGGTGTTGACTTTTAATTATTAATGGTATTTTTGAAGAATGAATAATCAAATAATCAATAAGGAAATCAATACCTATTTCAGTTTGCTTACACCCTCTCAAAAAGAATCAGTGTTGGGACTTATAAAGGCATTTTTGAAAACCGATGATCGTATCAGCAAGAAACAATACAATAAAGAATTAAGCGCTGCAGAAAAACGAATTGCAAAAGGAAAATCTGTTACCCAGGAATCTTTGCAAAAAGCATCTGAGCGATGGTGAATAAAAACCTGAATATTGTATAGGACGCAGAAGCAACGAAACACCTGCTGGAAATTTACAAATACATCAAAAAGTCATCTCCTGCAGGGGCAAAAAAAGTTCGTGATGAAATTTTTTCTGTAGTAAAAAGGCTTCCATCAAATCCAGAAATGTTTGCAATTGATGAGTTGAAGGAAAATAACGATGGCAACTACCGGGTCTTTTATATTGATAGTTACCGTATTGTTTATAAAGTAACTCCCTAAAGTATTTTAATTTTACGTGTAAGGCATACGAGTAAAGATCCTGAAATGTTTAAAGAATAGAATTCATACGAGAACAAAAACTTTACATCTTCACAATCTTTTTCAGCATTATGTCACTCTTAGACTGCACAGAGAGAATATAAAGTCCTGCAGCAAGAAATGAGAGATCAACCTCCTGATTTTTTAATGAAGTTTGTTTTTCGAAAAGTTTTTCCCCGATACTGTTCAATACCGTAATCAGAATTTTTTCACCGGATGCATGAAGTGGCTGAAAAGAAATTTTACCCGTGAAAGGATTTGGAACAATGTCCACTCCCTCCGCTGAAAAAATATTCTCAACGTTTGTCAGCACATTGAATATTGCGGCCTCCACTTCACAGCCGTTTGAATCTGTCGCTATTACATTGTAGTCACCGTTTGCGGTAGCTAAATAAAAATATTCTGTTGCACCGGGGATGATGTTGCTATTGAAATACCATTGATAGAAAGTAAATCCCTGGTCTGAGAAGAGTGTATCATTTATATACAGCAGGGATAGAGCCGGTGGCTGAGGAAATACTGTAATATAATTTGAAATTAACAGCGTATCAACACAGCCAGCATTTGAACTGATCAGTTGAACGTCATATTGCCCAGCGAAATTGTAGCAGATCCCTGCAGGATTTTCCATACTACTTGTATCAATTGTTGCACCCGGAAAATTCCATTGCCAGGACGTTGCACCCGTGGATAAGTTTGTGAAATCAGTACAACTGCCCGGACAAAAATTCACAGGATTTGCTCCGAACGCACTTTGTTGTGAAACCATAATATGAATATAATTTGGAAGATTCAGCGTATCGCTGCAAATGCCATTCGTACTTATCAGGCTTACATCGAAATCACCGGCCGAATTATAACATATACCCTGGGGATCGGTACTGGTGCTTGACGCAGGCAGGCCACCACTGAAATTCCATTGATAACCTGTCGCATTCAGGGAAGAACTAGTAAAATTTATACACCCATTCTGGCAAAGACTTGTATCAGTGGCCGTGAATCCCGCCTGAGGCGTGGGAATTACAGTAATATAACCAGGCATTAATAATGTATCCGACTGACTGAAATTACCTGCGATGAGCATTACATCATAATTGCCAGGTGAATTGTAACAAATATTCGACGGGTTTACATTGGTGCTTGAGCCGGGAGTTGCCCCCGGAAAACTCCATTGATACATGGTTGCATTTTGTGAAGTATTTGTAAAATTGATACAGCTGTTTTCGCAGACATTCTGGGTACTCGATTGAAAAGTAGCCGCAGCATTACAGTTCATTGCATACACTGAAAAGTCTGTGTATGCAGTACAAACATTCCCGTTTCCGACTCCGGAAGCAATCGTAGATTCAATGAAATATCTAAACGATGCAGGGACTCCTGTTACCACCACCTGGATCTGAGAAAAATCATTTACACTTGTCAAGGCAGTTAGGCCGGTATATATAAACCAGTATGGACCACCCATTGATCCCTGTGTACCATTGCCCTGCAAAAGTACGGTATCTCCAATGCATGCTTGAAGCGGAGTCTGGGTAACAGCTGCCACCAGGTTGATGTGACCTATACTCAAGTAATTGCTGACTGCTCCCCCGCAACCGTCGATGATTTCAATTGCCTGTGGAAAATCCGTTCCGGAAGTTGTATCCACCAATGCAGCACTGTAATGTCCGAGAGCAACCGTAAATGTAGTTCCTATTAACCCTACAAAAATTTGATTATTAAGGTAAAGCCCCCAAACCAAATTCGGATGTTGAATTCCGTTTCCGCAACCATTCACGCAACCTCCGCCGCCTGCACCATAGGGAATTATCATTGGGGTAATGATAGCCGAATTAATATCATCACAAACATCATTAAACCCTGTCGGGACTAGTTGCCAGCCCATACTTGCGGCTCCGCCTAAATCGGGAATGAGACATTGCGTACCCATGGAAGCACCATTCGAATCAAAGCCTTCCACGCATACCGGGCCTGAACTTACATTACAAGTGACATTAATTTGAGAAGTGCCTTGCCCTGTAAGCCCATACCAGTTTGCAGGTACTGTCCAGGTATATGTAGATGCACCCGCTATATTAACATCGAAGGTATACATGTAGCCCACACATACAGTATTAGATCCCGTAACCTGTGCGTTGCATACAACTGACGAGAGAAAAAAAGTAAACGCTAAAAAAAATCTATATGGGAACATAGATTATATATTTCCCCAAATATAATTATGCCGTTTGATTATCAAAGCCCTTTTTTGGCAAACGTATTATTTCAGCCATAACCTTAAACAACAAAGGCGAACCGCTTGAACGATTCGCCTGAATATTTTTAAGATGAAAACTGATCAGCCTCTTGCTAATTTGTGATTGGCTGGCTTTGAATGCTGGCCGTATGCTGGGCATTTTTCATGCGATTTGCAGGAAGTAAATAGAACTGCGGCAGCAGCTAGAACAATCGTGAACTGGAGGAATTTCTTCATTTTACTGGTAAATGTTTAATCTTTAACGGATTATTATAATAAATGTTTGAGCCCTGTAAGAATAGGACGCAAAATAATAGTTTTGATTGAATTGACAATCAATTCATTTTCTATATTTTTGAACAAGGGTTTTTTAGCGAAATTTACATACAATATCAGAGAAAAAAGGTGACTATTGCTTAAACAAAATGGCAAAAATTCAACCCAAAATAGAGGATAGCTGGAAAGCGCAGTTAAGGGACGAATTTCATGCACCCTATTTCTCCGATTTGAAGGAATTTCTTGTGAGCGAAAAACTGCAGCACAAAGTTGTTTTTCCGCCAGGATCAAAAATCTTTTCTGCTTTCGACCACACCCCTTTTGAGAATGTAAAGGTGGTATTGCTTGGTCAGGATCCTTATCATGGTACAGGACAAGCGCATGGGTTATCCTTTTCTGTGCCTGATGGAATAAAACCTCCACCTTCCTTGATGAATATGTTCAAGGAATTGAATACAGATTTGGGTATATCCATTCCCAAAAAAGGGAACCTGGAAAAGTGGGCCGACCAGGGTGTGCTGTTGCTGAATGCAACGCTTACTGTACAGGCGAATAATGCAGGAAGTCACCAGGGAAAAGGATGGGAGAAGTTTACTGATGCTGTTATCAAAACGATTTCAGAAAAGAAAAAAGGGGTGGTGTTTTTATTGTGGGGGAATTTCGCGAAGAAGAAAGCAGAACTGATCGATACCCAAAAACATTTCGTCCTCACTGCTGCACACCCATCGCCACTGGCCGGCGGTGCATTTTTCGGATGCAAACATTTTTCAAAGACAAATGAGTTACTCATAAAACAGGGTTTGTCACCAATTGATTGGGCGATTGAATAACTTTGTCTTTTACTTACAATGTATAATTAGATGAGCCAACAGCCTTAACCACATAGGAACAGAGAAATAATATTGAACAGCGAGCAGCTGCTAAACGCGTAGGCCACATAAAGTACATAGAACAGCCATTGACTACAGGGGAGCAGAAAACATAGAAACGTGACATTAGAATCGCGATCATGAAAAAAATATTTTTCTTTTTGATTGTCATGCACTTTTATCAAAATCCGGTGCATGCACAATCATTGATTGCTGACTCACTGGAGTCCAGGTTACAAAAAACAAATGTCGATTCTGTTAAAGTTGTATTGCTAATCGCCATTTGTAAAGAGAAATGGAAATATGCAGAATATGCCGAAGCAAAAAAATACGCCGATGAAGCGCTTACACTCTCAGTAAAAATTGATTTCCGGAATGGTGTTGCTGATGCCTATACACAAATTGGAATCGTTTTCTGGTACCTGAAGGACAATGAGCAGGCACTTCAATATCACGAGCGGGCTTTGCGCTTTTATGAGGAAACCGGAAATAAGAAAGGTGTCTCTGAAATTTACAATCGCATCGGTCATGACTATGCTGATTGGCCTGATTTTCCAAAAGCACTGGAATGGTTTCAGAAAGCAATGGTGTTGGATAGCCTTCAAAATAATCCTGAAGGTGTTTCAAAAAACCTCGACCTCATTGGTTGGATCTACATGAATTTAGCTGACTATCCAAAAGCACTCAGCTATTATTTCAAAGCTTTGAAAATTGCGGAGGCCATTCACAGTAAACGCGGCATTGCGGCTTTGGGTCATGACATCGGAGAGGTGTATGAAAAACAAAACAATCTTCCGGAAGCACTCAGGAATGCGACCAATGGACTTTCCCTTGCATTGGAAATCGGTGAAAAACATCTTATTGAAGAAGCATACACAGGTCTTGAAAAGATCTACGTGAAAATGCACGATTTCAAAAATGCATATGCAATGCGGCTGAAGTACGATGAGATTGAAGTTGCGTTGAGCAATGCCGACAATGCCGGTAAAATCAAACAGGTTCAGATGCAATATGACTTTGCGAACAAACAGATGAGCGACAGTATTTCAATAGTGAAGGAAATAGAAATTGCAGCCCTCAAATTGCAGAAACAAAAAGCGCTTACCTACGGTGGACTTTTAGGAATCGTT
>JBDTTM010000039.1:0-17073 GCA_039930605.1 Bacteroidota bacterium | reverse complement strand
GAAAACTGAATGTTTGTCCTGCAAGAATATACCCGCCATCAGTAGTGCGGGCAAGTGCGTGTCCATAATCCGGCCGGGTGCCACCGAATGTTTTTTCGAATGCTTTAACTTGTGCAATAGAGTTCCAGGAAGCAAAAATCAAAACGATAGAAAGCAGATTGCGGAATAAGTAAATTGTTTTCATCTTAAATGGGTTTTAGGGTTGACCAGGACCTAACGCAGAAAGGTAAAATTTATTGTGCCCTTTAAAAAGCGGTGACAGACATTTGACGGAAACAGATAAATACAGAGCGGCAATATATCAACGAGCCAATCACCAAATCAAGCATTTTAATTACTTTCGCAGTCCTTTTAAATTCCTGCAAATGCTTCGCAATACCTTCGCCAGCCGCCATATCGGCATTAGTGAAAATGACCTTACCGAAATGCTCAAGATAACCGGTGCATCCACATTGGATTCACTGATTGATGAAACAGTTCCTGCCTCTATCCGCCTTAAAAACAAACTGGCACTTCCTGAAGCACAGAGCGAATTTGAGTTCCTGAAAGAGTTACAAAACACAGCTTCAAAAAACAAAGTATTTAAAAACTATATCGGCCTTGGTTATTATGAGCCCATCATTCCCGGAGTTATTCAGCGGAATATCCTGGAAAATCCGGGATGGTATACTGCCTACACTCCATACCAGGCAGAAATTTCCCAGGGCCGGCTGGAGGCGTTGTTGAATTACCAGACAATGGTATTGGATCTTACCGGAATGCAGATTACAAATGCTTCACTTCTTGATGAAGCTACTGCAGCCGGAGAAGCCATGCATGTAATTTTTGCTTCCCGCACACGTGAGCAGGAACAACGCGGAGCAAAAAAATTATTTGTGAGCGATGAATGTTTTCCACAAACTATTGATGTGCTCATTACACGATCTGCGCCTTTAGGTATTGAATTGGTTATTGGTGATTTTCAAAAGGTGAAACCGGACGAATCTTTTTTCGGAGCGATTATTCAATACCCGGCAACGAATGGACAGGTTCATGATTACCGGAAATTCACTGATGATGCGCATGCATTGGGAATACAGGTGGCGGTAGCGAGTGACCTCATGGCACTTGTGATGCTTACGCCTCCAGGAGAATGGGGTGCAGATATCGTCTTCGGAAATTCACAGCGCTTCGGAGTACCGCTTGGTTATGGCGGACCTCATGCTGCATTCTTTTCCGCAAAAGATTCATACAAGCGTGAAATGCCCGGACGGATTATCGGTGTGAGCGTTGATGCGCATGGTAACAGGGCGCTCCGGATGGCATTGCAGACACGTGAACAACATATCAGGAGAGATAAGGCTACTTCCAATATTTGCACTGCACAGGTATTGCTTGCAGTAATGGCGGGCATGTATGCAGTTTATCATGGACCAAAAGGCATCCGTCACATTGCTGAAACGATTCATCAGAATGCACAATGGACTTCAGCCGCACTTTTACATTTGGGGTACCGGCAATTGAACAAAGTATATTTCGACACAATACTCGTTGAGCTCAGCGATGCAAAAAAAGTGGTGCGTTCAGCATCTGAAAATCAAATTAACCTTCGTCTTGACGGGAACAACAGGATTGCAATCAGCATTGATGAAGCGGCAGATGAAAATGATTTGTTCAACCTTGTGAAGATATTTGCGGACGAATCCAAAAAACAATTCACGCGCGAAGAATTCTTAAAATTGAAACCGAAAGGAAATGAAATAATATCCGGTCCGGTAAAACGGAATTCCGAAATACTTACCCACCCTGTTTTCAGCGTACACCACAGTGAAACGGAAATGCTGCGATACATCACATCATTGGAAAACAAAGACCTGTCGCTTAACTTTTCGATGATCCCGCTTGGAAGCTGCACCATGAAGCTGAATGCAACAAGTGAGATGGTACCTCTCAGCTGGAGCCACTGGAGTAACATGCATCCGTTTGCACCTATTGAACAGGCGGAAGGATATGCCGTAATTATTAAAGAGCTTGAGAATTACCTGTCCATAATTACAGGATTTACGGCAACATCTTTACAACCGAATTCAGGTGCGCAAGGTGAATACGCCGGACTTATGGTTATCCGTGAATATCATTTAAGCCGCGGGGATTCGCAGCGGAATGTGGTATTGATTCCGCAAAGTGCACACGGAACAAATCCTGCGAGTGCTGTGATGGCCGGAATGAAAGTAGTCGTAACAAAAACCGATGAGCTTGGCAATATTGATATAGCAGATCTTCGTTCAAAGGCTGAACAATACAAGGCAAATCTTTCCTGCCTGATGGTAACCTATCCTTCCACGCATGGTGTATTTGAAGAAGGTATTTCTGAAGTCAGCAAAATCATTCATGATTGCGGAGGACAGGTTTATATGGATGGAGCAAATATGAATGCACAGGTAGGACTTACGAACCCTGCCAGCATTGGGGCTGATGTCTGCCATCTCAACCTTCACAAAACATTCTCCATACCACATGGCGGAGGTGGTCCGGGCATGGGTCCCATTTGCGTTGCATCACACCTGGCTCCATTTCTTCCTACACATCCTTTGATAACAACGGGTGGAGCAAAAGGCACACATTCAGTAAGTGCGGCACCTTGGGGAAGTGCAAGTATACTGCTCATCAGTTACGCTTATATTAAGATGCTGGGTGCTGATGGGGTAACGGATTCAACCAAATATGCCATCCTGAATGCGAACTATATCAAGTCGCGCCTGGAAAACCACTATCCTGTACTATACCAGGGAACCAAAGGCCGGTGTGCACATGAGATGATTTTAGACTGCCGTCCCTTCAAAATGGCTGCAGGTGTTGAGGTTGAAGACATTGCCAAACGGTTGATGGATTATGGTTTTCATGCGCCTACGATGTCATTTCCAGTACCGGGTACGATCATGATTGAGCCTACTGAAAGTGAATCGAAAGCGGAATTGGATCGTTTTTGCGATGCGTTGATAGCAATCCGCGAAGAAATTTCAGAAATTGAAAAAGGGATTGCAGACAGGAAAGACAATGTTTTGAAGAATGCACCGCATACTTTAAATGAAATTACAAAAGACGACTGGAGTCATTCCTATAGCCGTTCGAAAGCTGCATTTCCGCTTCCTTATATCAGGGAGAAAAAATTCTGGGCTTCTGTGGGTCGGGTAGATAATGCTTATGGGGACCGGAATTTAATATGTGCATGCCCACCTATTGAACAATATTCTGAGACATTGGAGAGCTAGCCACCGGTAAATAGCAACCATTTGCAACCATCTAAGCAAGGAATTGCCTATATAAATTGATTTTGCACAATCATTTTAAAATTCTACTTTTGAAACCCTTAAATCAAACTCTTAAAATATTATGAAAAAAATCACTACTCACGCTTTTGTGTTTTTGTTATTGGTTTCAACTGCAATGGCAGGAAGTCAATATGGAAAGAAGAATAATGGAACTACCCGTCATGGACAGGGAAATTCTATTCTGACTGTTCCTTTTTTTACTGAAGATTTCGGATCCGGATTTCCGGCTTCATGGCAAAATATTGATAATGGTTCTCCGGCAAATGTGCTTTGGAGGTATACCACTACCGGAGCCATGAATGGTTTTCCATTTGCAAATGCATTGAGCTCCGTGGGCACAACTGCAGGGAATGGCTATATGGTATTTGACAGTGATTCTGCGGCTGCTTCAGGCGGCGAAGATGCTTCTATTGTAACTGTAGCCATTGATTGTTCGGCAAAAACAAATGTACATTTGACATTCAATGAATATTTTGCCCAATTTTCTACCAGCCAGGGAATCGTTTGGGTAAGTAATGACAGTTCTACCTGGACAGATATCCATCACGCAGAAGCAGGACTTGGAACGGACCAGACTACAGCGAACCCGTTTGCACAAGACATTGACATCAGCACTTTTGCAGCAGGACAAGCAACTGTGTATATCCAGTTTGAATGGATTGGTGAGTTTGAATACTTCTGGATGATAGATGATATCGCTCTTTATGAAATTGCTGCAACCGATGGAGGGGTTACTGCTATTTCTGCACCTGTATCTTCATGCGCACTTCTTTCAGCGACAGAACCGGTAACTGTTGAGATCACAAATTTCGCAACAATTGAAATGAGTGCCTTTGAGGTGACTTTTGTCGCTGATGGAGGATCGGTGAACACAGAAATGATCACAGATACAATTGCTCCGGGAGGAACGATGATTTATACTTTCACAGCTACTGCAGATTTGTCAATGCCTGGTGCACATAATATTTTGGCTTATACTACCGTAGCCGGTGATGCCGATAATTCAAATGATCAGATTGCAATTGACCTTTACAGCGGACCACACGTAGTTGACCAGGTAACTCATTATATGCAAGGCTTTGAACCGACGGAAGACCAAACCGGATGGACATCACTTGATGTAGACGCTGATGCTGTTACATGGGGACTGTCCGGAATACTACCTCGTACAGGTGCTGTTGGCGCAAGCTACGTTCATGAATTACCAACCAACCAGGCGAATGATTATTTCTTTTCCACCTGTCTTGGCTTAGATGCAGCAAACGTATACCAATTGGATTTTTACTACCGCAATTTCTCTCCGGCTTATCAATCTAACATGGAAGTTATTCTTTGCACTGACCAGGATCCGGCAACAGTTGTAGCTACATTGGTTCCTACCATGCTTGTAAATACTTCTATCTGGACATTGAGCAGCAGCACCATTTATATTCCCGGTGCAGCATCCGGCAATTATTACATCGGCTGGCATGTTACACAACAGGATTCTGCCACTTCATTAAAGCTTGATGATATTGATATTTATTACAGCGGACCGAATTCACTTCCGGCAATCAATTCTGCTGCGCTTACGATTTATCCAAACCCTACAAGCGGAATGGTTAGCGTTAGAGGCATTAAGGAATTAACAGAAATAACTGTTTATGATATGCTGGGAAATGTTGTGCTTGCGCAAACTGCAACTGCATCGACAATGGCACTTGACTTAAGGTCACAACCACAAGGTGTTTATTCAGTTGTGATGCGTGCTGAAAAATCAGTTACCACAAAACAATTGATTATTACCGGGAAATAATAACAGTTGAATTAATATAAGGAATCCCTTTTTTCTATTGCCGTTGACTTAAGTTAACGGCAATAGAAAAAAGGGATTCTTCTTTTATAATGCCGGTGTGATGATCAGTCTTTAATCGGGTTTGCCATTCTGCGAAGGGAAGATTCATCCAGCTTCAGGAAAGTAAGAATTTTTCTTGTTCCTGTATTTGAGTTGTTGAATGCATGCCATGTATCGTTCAGCTTACTCACTTTTCTGCGGAATTCATCGGGCTTCAGCGCAGTTTTTATCAGGCGGATGAACATATTGGCAGATTCATAATTTGCTTCGTCTTCGGAAACCTGGCGCTTTACACTTTGCAAAAGCTGGTTGCACAATCCATCTTCACCGATCATGCAATAGTTCAATGCCTGGAAAAGTTTGCATTCAACATCGGTATGAAAAAATTTCTTCATGCTGATTTCGTTGCGCAGGCTGTTAATGCATTTTGCAGCACCTGAATAATCTCCGCTGTAAAACTTACTGATAGCAAGGTAGCGTTGAAAGTGAATGAAAGGATATGGATCGTTATTCTCAGTATCAAAGTTAGTCTCCAATTCATTGTTGATTCCTGTAAGTCCGGAAATATCACCACTTACGAGGTAACGTTCCACGCTTGCATTCAGGTATTGCATCACATAAAAACTGAAAACCGGCTTAAAGGAAATGTCTGGAACCTGTCTGTTCACCATCTGGTAGTGATGTTCAGCGCGAACCATATTACCGGTTCGAGTATAATATTCAAAATAGATAAAGTCTACAATAAAGCGAATGCTTTGGTAGAAAGTATCCATTTCATACGTTTCAAAATGCTTCCTGATTTGCTGAAGGATATTGTCTATTTCAATTTCCAGTGCCTGCAGATTTTCTTTACGCTGTGTATTTATGCAGAGGAAATAAATATGCACGATATTGTAAATAACAAACAACCTGTGTCCATGATACAGTTCTGAAAAATTAGTGAGCTCCCTCAAAGTAGTCTGCAATGCATCCAGATCGCTTTGTTCTCTTGTGAGCTGGTACAAGCCGGCACGTTTTGTAAATTCAAAAAACAAGTCCTCCGCTTTTACAACAGCCAATGAATAAGCAACGTGTCGGTTGTATTCACGTTCATAAAAATCATAATCTCCATTGTGCATGCTCAGGCGTGCAAGGGCTTTGTATACTGTGATCAATTCATTGGAAAGATCATATTCAATTAACTGCTTTTCAAGATTTTTCAATGCACGGATAGAAACTTCGCGGTCATTACCGAAGAGCATAGCTGGCACCATTGCTACTTTTTCTTTCAGGACATTGATCGGGTTGTCCATATTCTTTGAAAGATAGGCAGCGATCTTTTCGTTGAGGCGGCTCTTTAATGTATAGTAGGTACTTGGATTTACTGCAAGCACCTCCATCATTTTATTTTCGTCATATTCGTGATGGCGTGCCGCTTCCAGCACTGAATAAGGCTTATTGTTTTTACGACCGGCAACAGCAGATAAAAGCTGCTGGTAATCATGTTCAGTAAGTTTTTTAATTGTTTTGTTTAATGTTTCCATAACCGTAGGACTATTTTAGAGTTTGATTTTTACAATTCAATTTTGAGTTTTTAACGGGGGCATTGCTTGCGAAGATTCAAAGGCAGCCACTTTTCTCTGATAAAAATACAATGAGATCAAACACCGGAATTTTCTCCTTCCGGATGAAACCTTTTTCAGTCTCCCGTTTTTTGTAAGAAATTTTCTAAAAATTAATCTCCAACCCCTGCCGGAACAACAACAAAGGAGGAAAACCTTACAGATGTAAGACAGACGGGGGGTTGCACAAACAACTGGTACCCCTAATGGTATAAATTCCCAAAAACAAATTCATAAACAAATGAAAGCAACTTTTACAAGCATTCAGCAAACAAACATTTATCAATCATTAAAAATGAAAACCTCATCAAACAGGCTTTTTGTGTATGCACTTGAACTGGTAGTACTATTCTTCCTGGTTTTTGCTACCGTGAGCACGTTCGCGCAAACAGCAGCCGTATCCGGAGACCCCGGCAAGCTTGAGTTTACAAAGCAAACAGTGGTTTACAATTCAGGAAAAGTTTACCTGAACTGGATCGCAAAATCAAATTCTATTGATTGTATATATGTGATCGAGCGCTCACAAGATGGCGTTGAGTATGAACCTGTGGGTTTAAAAGAAGGTATCGGTTCTCCGATTGAACTTCTTTATAGCTGGGTAGATACCAAACCTTCTACAGGAACTGTTCATTACAGGGTAAAACAGATTAACAATGACGGTAACCTTGTTGCGCAGGCAGAACCACAGGAAGTTTCTTCACCAGAGAATCCTTTGTTTATAGATAAAGGCAGCCGCATGGTAATGGTGAAGTAATTCACTACTACTATAAAGCTTCAAACCAACAACAATCTTACGGGAACGGGAATCCTTTATGGAACCACATTCGAAAACATACCATCAGTCGCAATCAAAGAAGTTACGGAAGTTGCTTCTGTTATTTATCCTGATCCAGGTCAGGATATTTGCAAGTCCGAATGCTTCGTTTACTGCTGATCAAACCAGCGGATGTTCACCTCTCAATGTACAGTTTACAAATACTTCAACCGGTGCAGTGAGTTATTACTGGATGCTGGGAAACGGAAATACTTCAACACTGCCGAACCCAAGTAACTTATACATTAACACCGGCACATACACAGTCACGTTAATTGCAACTGCCGCAAATGGAATTACAGATACTGCCAGGTATGTGAATTATATAACAGTAGTTCCGAATCCCACAGCAAATTTCACTGCATCATCAACAACATCCTGTTTTGAAAACAACTCGTTTTCATTTACAAATAATTCAACGGGTGGTTCAGGTTATTTATGGGATTTCGGTGATGGTACAACATCAACCTTACTGAATCCTGTCCACAGTTATTCACTTAGCGGATCATTTACCATTACCCTTATTGTTACCAACTCATTCGGATGCACGGATCAGAAAATCCGGAATCAATATATTACAGTTTATGCCAGGCCCAATCTAACAATCACCAGCAACTATACTTCCAGTTGCGACCCGACAACACTTTATACATTCAGTTGCAGTTCGCCAGGGATCAGCACTTATCTATGGAACCTGGGTGATGGTCAAACGAGTACTTCTCCAAATCCTTCACATACTTATGGTTCATCCGGACAATATAATGTGAGCTTAATTGCTACCGATATTCATGGTTGTACTGATACCAGTGATCAACCGATCACTATTAATATCGGAGCCACAAACTTTATAAGTTTTACTGCCACAGAAGATACCGGATGTGCCCCATTCCTGGCACATTTCCATAGTACCACTTCCTTTGTCTCAACAATCAAGTGGCTTTTCGGAGATGGATCATCTTCTACACAACTGGATCCATCACATCTTTATGTGAACCCGGGCGCCTATTCCGTTACATTAATTATTACAACATCGAGTGGCTGTTCAGATACACTTACAAAGGCAAATTATATTGTCGCCGGTGTGACACCAACCGTAAATTTATCATACACGGCAACTACCGGATGTTCTCCGTTAACGATTAATTTCACAAATCTTTCCTCGAACTATGATTCATGTAAATGGACGTTCGGGGATGGCACGATATCAACAGCTACAAACCCAAGTCATACATATACCGGGAACGGTACTTTTACAGTTCAACTAAAATGTTGGGGCCCTACAGGATGTCCAAGGTCAGAAACAAGAACCGGATTGGTTAAGGTTTCAACATCCCGTGCATTGTTCACTGCCAATCCACGCGTGGGTTGTCCTCCATTGAATGTAAACTTTATAAATTTCTCAACTGGAAATCTATTGACATATTTTTGGGATTTCGGCGACGGTACTACTTCCACACAACAATTGCCAAATCACACCTATACCACTTCAGGAACATTTACAGTTTCATTGGTGGTAACAGATTCTGCCGGCTGTACCAGTACGCTCACCAAGCAAGCCTATGTGCAAACAGTAAATCCGGCTGCCGGGTACATTGCACCGCCACCAACATCAGGTTGTGCGCCGCTCACCGCTCAGTTTACTGATGCTACAGTAGGATCTATCGCCTGGTTGTGGGACTTCGGGGATGGCTCAACATCGACCTTACAAAATCCTATTCACTCATACAATACTCCGGGAACATACGTCGTTGCGCTTACCACCACATCAGCGGGCGGGGGTTGCCAGCAATTGATAAGTAACTTCAGTACATTTATTGTAACGGGAGGATATGCAGGATTTACGCATACTGCCACGCCATGCCCACCTTACATAGCAACCTTCCAGGATACATCAATGAATGCGGTATCGTGGTTATGGAATTTTGGTGACGGAACCTTTTCTACACTTCAAAATCCAAATCATACTTATGCGATAGGTGGATTTCACAGTGTATCACTAACCATTACTACTGCTGATGGTTGCAGCTACACAACCATGCAGAGCAACAGTATTTATTTTGAACCCTTCGGAGCAAATTTCTATGGCGTTCCGAATGGAACAACCTTCCCGATGATTGTTGATTTCTTTGCCAATTCTGTTGGCGCAACATCCTGGATTTGGGATTTTGGCGACGGAGGATCTTCAACGCAGGAAAATCCACAACACCTTTACAATGTGTTCGGCGCATATAATGTCACTCTAACCATTTCAAATGGGTTGTGTACTTTATTTTATGCTCCTCCACCATTTAATTTCGGAATTCCGGATACGTCTTCTTATCCTACCGGAAATCCAGGAGTGCCGGAAGTACAATTCGGATGTGCTCCATTAAATGTGGCGTTTTCAAAAATCGTAAATGGATCAGCAGCCTGGCTCTGGGATTTCGGAGATGGTGACACCAGCAGCCAACAGTTTCCAAACCATACCTACTTCAATCCGGGAATTTATGATGTTACATTAACAACATGGGATACCCTCGGACTTGCTTCTGTATTCCAGATGGATAGCATTGTGCGAGTCTCCGGCCCGAATGCTCATTTTAATTTTCAGCAAAACTCTTCATGCCAAAGCACTGAAATCACACTGATCGATTCTTCATTAAATGCAAATACCTGGTTGTGGAATTTTGGTGACGGAACCAGCTCGTCACAGCAGAGCCCGATACATACTTATACTACAGGATTGCCTAACTATGTTGTCTCGCTAACAGTAACTGATACTGCAGGTTGCACCAGTTCACTATCAACGAGCATCTTTGCCAATTTCGTTTCACCGCTTTTAGCGAGCGAAACAGAAATGTGCGGATTGGATACTGTACACTTTGCAACCAGTCTTCAAAATTACCCTTCTTATTTATGGGATTTCGGAGACGGTACTACCTCCACACTTGCAAATCCAGGTCACGTCTATACCACAGAAGGAAATTTTAATGCCACATTAACTGTTACTGATAATACAGGATGCGCACAGATATTTTCTGTTTTCCCGGCTATTGCTGTCAGTCTCCCGCTGGCAAATTTTGACGTACTGGGAAGCGGGCATAAATGCGATGACATTACAATCTTCTTCGATAATCTTTCAGTGAATGCTGATGGTTATTTTTGGGATTTCGGCGATGGCAATAACTCCACGGTTGAAACGCCAGTTCATTATTATGGTGGAGCAGGAATCTATGATGTAACGCTCACAGTTTATCGCGGCAGTTGCATCAGCACTTTCACTATTCCACAGGCAGTTCGGGTAGATACGGCACATGCAGACTTCTCATTGATTGCAGATGGTGTTTGCCTCCCGATGACTGTCGCATTTACTGATCTGAGTGCAAATGCCGTGTCCTGGAATTGGTTATTCAACACCAATGATTCTTCCGGTTTACAGAACCCGGTTTATGTGTATGACTCTGTTCCAATGACTCAAATCAGGCTTGCTATAGTAGACGTAAACGGATGTCGTGATACAACCAGGCAGCCTCAGATAAGCACGCTTCATGCTGCTTTTACAACCGATGTCGATTCCGGCTGCACACCATTGACAGTACATTTCGCAAGTATATCTACGATGTCTACATCCTACTATTGGGAATTTGGTGATGGTACGACTTCGACTCTTCCAAGCCCTGATCACCTTTATAGTTCACCCGGCAATTACAATGTGAGGCTCGTAGTGGATGCAGGTGCCTTTTACAATCACTGCACGGATACAATGTATCTGCCCGCACGAATACATGTGAGAGAACCTGTTGCAATGTTTTCATCACCTGATTTGTATTCCTGCGCACCATCAATTGTTCATTTCAATGATTCCTCATTTGATGCCGATACATATCTGTGGGATTTCGGTGACAGCAGCACTTCAACAAATACAAATCCAACTCACATTTATAACACACCGGGGAACTACACGGTAACACTTATTGCTTCAACAAATGTTGGTTGTGCCGATACTCTCATACGCCCTCAATATGTAACTGTGCTCGGACCTATCACGAAATTCGCTGCAGGCGTCACAGAAGGTTGCGTACCATTCCACGTTGCCTTTACCGATCAATCCATTAATGCAATTGACTGGAGCTGGAATTTCGGAGATGGAAATTCAGTTCAGACGACTAACTCATTCAATAATTATCTTGATACAGGCACATTTACAGTAACACTCGTTACACATGATACTGCCGGTTGCTCTTCCTATTATGAATATCCGCAGAAGGTGATTGTCCATCCTGTTCCAACCACCGCATTTTCTACACCAAACACTTCGGGTTGCATGCCATACGCAACAAACTTTATCAATGCATCGACAGGTGCAGACAGTACGCTATGGATATTTGGTGATGGCGCTACTTCCTCAACTACAAATGCTTCGCACATCTATACTTACCCGGGAAATTATGCTGTGCAATTGATCTGTACCAACCAATTCGGATGTAAAGATACAGCGGGACTTACCACGCCGGTGGAAGTGCTGGCTACGCCGGCACCAACATTTACAGCAAGCAGCCAGATGGGATGCGCACCATTATTTGTACACTTTACGAGTACAGCAACCTGGACTCAGAACGCAAACTTTCTTTGGGATTTTGGGAATGGGTTGACTTCGACTGATCCGAATCCAGATATGCTGTTCAACGATCCTGGGTATTATTCTGTAAACCTCATCGTTACAAATAGCAATGGATGCAGTGACAGCATCAACTTCCCTGCAATGATACATGTGCTGGATACATTGCCTCCCGGCATTTCCAATATCTTAAGTGTATCAGTAACATCGAATTCAACAGTTGAAATTATGTGGGAGAATAATGCAGCCATTGATTTGGGTGGCTATATTTTATACCGGCTGAACAACAATTCGGGGCAATACCAAAGCATTTATTCCGAAATCAATTCAAACAATACAAACTTTTCACTGAACCCACACTACTCAGACAGCTTATTGAATACGCTGATTAATGTGTACACCTATAAAGTTCAGACATTGGACATTTGTGGTAACACCATTCCTCTTGACCAGCTCACGGCACATTCCACAATCAATGTATCATCTCAACGTGCAGCTGCAGGAACAGGAATTGATGTTCGCTGGAATGCATATGGCGGTTGCCCGGTGAATAATTACATGATTTATCGATGCCGTCCGGGTGAGGCATGGAGCTACCTGGCAACTGTTCCCGCTGATTCACTTTCATATCTTGATTCAACTTTTGAATGTCCGCATGAATATGCCTATCGAATTACAGGAACCGACCTCTGCGGAAATCCATATTCTTCATTGAGTGATACCTCACAGACAATACCGCTGAATACATTTGCAAATCAGATTGTGGATGTGGTCCGGTCTACCGTGGTTGACAATGACTTTGTATTGACAGAATGGAAGCTACCTGAAGTGCACCCTGAAAAAGTTGTACAGTTCGATTTATACCGTTCCATTGACAATTCGAACTTCTCATTTTTAAAATCATTGCCACCACTTCAAACCGACTACATAGATCATGATGTTGACGTGCAAAACAATCACTATTACTATAAGATTCTCGTTCTCAACACATGTGATATTGCCGAAGACCTGAGTGGAAATACGTCAACCATTATCCTGAGGGGCGAAATGTTAGAAGACCGTTCTGTACACCTTAACTGGACCAAATACAATGGCTGGGAAATGGGTATTGACCATTACATTATCGAAAAGAAGGACGATCAGGGAAATTGGATTTTACTGAAGCAAATGCCCGGCAATGCATTAGATTACGACTACCAGGAATAGCCTGATATAATTGACTTCGTAGTTCGGTTGAACAAAATCAAGCACGACCAAAAAGGTATTTTTTGTAAGACTTGAGATCTTTTTTTCTCCCTTCACTCCTATGTTTATGCTAAATTGCTGCTCATATGACCATTGCTTTCATCTGTGCATTCATTTATTACCAGTTTAAATACAGGCATTTTAAGATTGTAGATGCCACAAGCCGGAAGTGGATATCTACCCATAAGGGAGATCTCACTACTTACCGGATCCAGGTTATTACAAAGAGAACCTCTGAGGTACTGAAGCTGGATGAATTGTGGATAGATAACCGACTCTTTAAGGTTCGGGTTATAAAGAAAGAGAGCAATTCACTGAGCAGGCATTTTTCTGAAAAGGAAACACTATACCTCGAAGCTGAAAGGGAAGCAAAGCATATCGGCTTTGAAGAAATGCGTCCGGCCCCGAATGGTAAAGTAGCCCTCGGATACCTGATTAACAATAAGCGCAAGTATCTTTCAATTAAGGGTTTCGAGGAACATCAATCGAAGCTTGCATTTGCATCATCAGATCAGGTGAACCGTTAACAGGCACCTCTAACCGGCCTTCTTCCAATAATTTTCAAGATCTATTTTTCCAGGATCAACAATTTCATTGCTGTTTTTTAAGCCTGTAAACAATGCCGGTGATTTTTATGGTTGACTGATTCGTGTATCTTTGTCCGCACAGTTAAAAATCATCAATATGCAGTTTGAGTTGAGCGAAGAACACTTAATGATCCAGAAGGCAGCCCGCGATTTTGCGCAAAATGAATTAAAGCCGGGGGTCATCGAACGTGATGATCAACAGAAATTTCCTGCAGCACAAATAAAACAACTCGGTGAACTCGGCTTCCTGGGGATGATGGTAAGTCAAAAATATGGTGGCAGTGGAATGGATACCATCAGCTATGTGCTTGCCATGGAGGAAATATCAAAGGTGGATGCGTCTGCAAGCGTGGTGATGAGCGTTAATAATTCCCTGGTTTGCTGGGGACTTGAGACTTTCGGATCGGAAGAGCAAAAACAAAAATATCTGGTTCCGCTGGCAAAAGGTGAAGTCATTGGTGCATTTTGCCTGAGCGAACCTGAAGCAGGCAGTGATGCAACCTCACAGCACACAACAGCTACAGATGCAGGGGATCATTACATACTGAACGGTACAAAAAACTGGATCACAAACGGGAGCACAGCTACTTATTACCTGGTAATGGCTCAAACCTACCCGGAGAAAAAATCGAAAGGCATCAATGCTTTTATTGTTGAACGCGGAACTCCAGGATTTACTGTAGGTCCAAAAGAAAACAAGTTAGGCATCAGGGGCAGCGATACACATTCATTGATGTTCAGTGATGTGAAAGTTCCAAAGGCAAACCGCATTGGTGAAGATGGCTTTGGGTTTAAGTTTGCGATGAAAACATTGACAGGAGGCAGGATCGGAATTGCTTCCCAGGCATTGGGAATTGCATCCGGCGCATATGAGCTTGCTCTTGCATATTCAAAAGAACGCAAAGCATTCGGAAAAACGATAAGCCAGCACCAGGCCATTCAATTCAAACTTGCCGATATGGCTACGGAAATTGATGCAGCAAGGCTCCTCTGCCTGAAAGCTGCGTGGCTGAAGGACCAGAAAATGGATTATGGATTGGCTGCCTCAATGGCAAAACTTTTTTCTTCACGCGTTGCGATGGAAACGACTGTAGAAGCTGTTCAAATTCATGGCGGCTATGGCTACGTAAAAGATTTTCATGTTGAGCGACTCATGCGCGATGCCAAAATCACGCAGATATACGAGGGTACTTCTGAAGTTCAGAAGATTGTAATCTCAAGGTCACTCCTTTCCTAGTTTTGATTAAGATCCTTTTTTTGAAATGAAATTCTCAATCCGAAACATCATTCTTATCGCTGCAACAGGTTTTATCGCCTCCTGCACCCCACAAAAAAAACTTGTGTATTTCCAGGGACAGGTCCCGTCATTAAAGGAAGGCGCATATAAATTAAAAATTTATCCCGGGGATATTTTATCCATCTACATTCTGGCCATAAATGCAGAAGCTTTTCCATTTCTGGCACAGCCTGCAGAAAGGTCAGTCAGTGATTCACGTTCATCATACGAACGCGGATATGTGGTAACCGAAATCGGTGAAGTTAAAATGCCGCTGATCGGCAGTGTCTCTTTGAAAGGACTTACGATCCAGGAAGCATCAGAACTCATTGAATCAAAGTTCAAAGCTTACATGGAAGATCCCATAGTAACAATACGCAAACTGAATTTCAAGGTAACAGTGTTGGGAGAAGTTAATAAGCCCGGAACTTATCCTATTTTCAATGAACGGGCTACGCTACCGGAAGTCCTCGGTCTTGCAGGAGACCTCACCGGTTTCGGCAATAGAACGAATGTGAAAATTATCCGCGAAGAGAATAACGATTCGAAACAATTTACGCTGGATCTTACTTCTGCCAACGCGCTTTCCGCTGAGACCTATTTTCTACATCCTGATGATATCATTTATGTAGAACCGACGCGCAAACGTGCGTTTCAAAATGTAAGTCCAACAGTAACCGTGTTTACTTCCATTATTACGACAGCTGTTTTAGTTTTCACTTTTATCATCACGAATAATAATAAATGAAAAGCGAGTCAATAAATATTAAAAAAAATGACGATGAAATTGACCTGCGCCAACTGTTCCTCAATGTGCGCAGGAAATGGCATTACTTTATTGTTTCGCTGATTGTTTTCGCAGCAGCAGCATTTTGCTATATCCGGTTTACCTTACCTGTGTATGAAGCAAGCAGCAGTGTATTGGTAAAAGATTCCAAGAATGCATCCAAGAACATTGAAGACTTCATTGCCGGTGACGTCTTCGGGAACAATAAGAACATCGCCACAGAAATGGGTATTCTGCAATCCCGTTCTTTGCTTGAGGAAACCATTAATGAGTTGAATCTCGAAGTCAGCTATTACAGCAAGGGAACATTTTTCAAACAGCCACTCTACAAGAACAATCCCTTTTCCGTAAAAACTTCTGTGGTTACAAGCGGTATCTATGGTGAATATTTTGAATTAACCATCATTGATTCAGGAAGGTTTAACCTTGAAACAGAGATTGGGAATAATATTTTACCGGCTTTTAAATACAACAAAGCCCATCGGTTCGGTGAAGAGATCCGAACTCCGTTCTTTAGTATTGTGATTGATAAAGTGGAACCCGAATTTTCTTTTGCAACAGAAAAGAATTTTTACTTCAAGATTAATTCGATGAATTCTCTCATTAATTATTACAAGGACGAAAAATTAAAAGTAAACCCGCTGAACAAAGATGCCACCATTGTTACGCTGAGCGTCCAGGACAATATCAAAGAGCGTGCAATGGACTTCCTCAACAAGCTTGGCGAAGTTTACATCAACCGGGACGTACGTGACAAAGCCGCGGTTGCGGGGCTTACCCTGAAATTTGTGGATGAACAACTGATCGATATCAGTAAAACACTCGGAGGTATTGAACAGGACCTGCAAAAATTTAAAGAAGAAAAAGGAACCGTTAACCTTAGCCAGGAGTCACAGGCATACCTTGAACGCCTCACCAACATTGATGCTGACAGGGTGAAAGCGCAAATGGATTTGGCTTCTCTTGATTATCTTTATGACTATGTTGTAAAAAATAAAGACCTGGCACAACTTGCCCCCAG
>JBDTTM010000038.1:0-17191 GCA_039930605.1 Bacteroidota bacterium | reverse complement strand
GGTTTTGTGAATAAACTTCTCACCATTCTTTGAAAAAAACAGAAGATTCTCTGCAAATAATTTTGTAATTTGAAAATAATTCTTGAATATTACGCGCGAAAGGCAATCTGTCATTGGTTTTCTGGAAATTTACGGACAGGAAAACCGCAAAGAAAAATACGCGTTAATTATCAAAAAAAATAATGAAAGAAAAATTAACCACCCATTATCTTCTTTTCATTACGTGCATCTCATTGCTACTTTCCTGTAGTGCAAGCAAAGAAAAATCTGCCGCTGCATCCCAAACGGAGTCCAAATCGCAGTTAAAAGAAAACTTACTCCAGCAGGAATCCGAAAAACAAAATGATACGCTGGCAATAAAAGATACTGAACAGGCATTGCAGGAATCTAAAAATGAAGATACCTCTGGGGTGAATCATACATTTACCCTGCTCGAGTCCTTTTCGCAGGAATGGGTTTCAGGCATTCAAGGTGGTGGCAAAAGTACCGAATACAGTTTCAGGATGATTGTGCTTACCGCTGATAAAATGAATTTTGATTCGGCATGGATAAGCGGTAATGCATTCAAGGTTTATCTCGCAAATACTTCCAAAATAATTAGCAGCCGGCCGGTCACATTTTCTCAAAATGATACCATCACCGTGCGCGCTTCTCATTCTTCCAATTCAAAACCAAGAATTGATTCTCCACCTGTTCATTATTCAGGCGCAGCACTTATCAGCTACCGGTTAAATGGCAGCACCCATTACTACGAAATTAAATCAATTGAAAAAAAATCTGCAATTCACGGACAATAATTAAATAACATTAAACAAAAACCTATGAAAAAAGTAATTACCTGCATCATTTCATTTTTTCTCATCGCATTTGTGAGCACACAGGCGCAATCAACATTACGACCAGGAAGTGGCACTTCCAAAAAGGGTTCAAACTTCTTTGAGATGCGCGATGCAATGAACAAGTACTTTAGCGAACATCCGGAAGAAATGCGTATTGCCGGGCATGAAGACGAAAGCAAACCGGAATTTGAGGATGGCGCTTATGAAAAATTCAAACGATGGGAATATTACTGGCAAACGCGAATCTCCTCAACCGGTGAATTTGTTTCGCCTCTTATAAATCTCAATGAGTGGAAGGCATATAACGATAGAACATTTGCTTTTAAAGAAGCTGAACAAGGCGAAGTAATGTTAGCAAACTGGATTGCAAAAGGTCCTGACAACACACCTGGTGGATATTACGGAATTGGCCGTATCAATTGCATTGCTTTTCATCCTACCAATACAAATACTTTTTGGGTTGGCACCGCTGCCGGTGGTTTGTGGAAAACAACAAATGGAGGTTCATCGTGGAGCGCATCTACAATTAATGGAGTAGTATTAGGTGTTTCTGATATTGCCGTTAACCCAAGCAATCCGAATACAATTTACATTGCCACCGGTGATGGCGAAAGTGGCAGTTTGTCCGGTTTTGTTGGAGGCATATCTGGAAGCGGAGACAGCAAAAGTATTGGTGTACTTAAATCAACAGATGGTGGCAGCACGTGGAGTACAACCGGATTAACCTGGACAGTACAAAACCAACTCGTAACGCACCGGCTTCTCATCAATCCCAATAACCCGCAAATCCTATTGCTTGCCGCGTCAGACGGAGTTTATAAAACTACAAATGGCGGGACTAGCTGGACACAGATAGCTTCCGGGGCTGACGTTCGAGACCTGGAATTCCGTCCTGGAGACCCTAATACTGTGTACGCTGCCACTTTTGATCAAGCAAATGCTAACGCACAAGTTTATACTTCAATTGACGGAGGAGACTCATTTAATCAAACGTCTTTTTTCAACGGGGCTAGCCGTATAAATATGGCTGTTACTCCTGCATGGCCCGATCTTGTTGATTGCCTGATTGCCAACCAACAATCAGGGTTACTTGGGTTGTTCGCGTCCACTGATGCGGGACAAAGTTTCACCGAATATTTTACTGCTGATTGCACTAATAACTTGCTCAATGGTAAGGAAGACGCCAGTGGCTGTGATGGTCAAGGGAACTATGATCTTGCTTATGCAATCAATCCTTCAGATGAAAACGAAATCTGGATTGGAGCTGTTAATTTATGGAAAACCAGTGATGGCGGTGGAAACTGGAATCTTGCGAACTACTGGTACGATCAACAAAACCCTCCCGGTGTACCGGTCGTTCATGCCGACAAGCACTTCCTGGCTTTCGATCCCCAGAATTCATCTACTCTTTATCAGTGCAATGACGGTGGATTATACAAAACAGCTAATGGAGGAACCACCTGGACAGTAGCATCTAATGGCATTCAGAATAGCGAGATGTATAGGATTTCGGTCGCTCAATCTCAGCAAGACGTAGTACTTTGCGGGTTGCAGGATAACGGTAATAAACTTTTGGCAAATAATACGTGGATTGAAACAAGAAGTGGTGGTGATGGATTAGATTGTGCAATTGATTATACAAATCCCAACATTCAATACTCAACCTATCCACAAGGGGGTATTTCAAGAACAACAGATGGATGGGCTACATCTGCAAGCATTTCTGCCAATTTACCAGGGCAACCCTCAGGCTCATGGCTGACTCCAGTTCTTATTGATAACAATAACCCGCAAATTATTTATACAGCACTCGATAAAGTATATAAATCAAACGACAGGGGCGATACCTGGCAAGCGATTTCCAACGTTTTTACTGGTCATCCATTTTACCACTTAGCTGTAGCCGCTTCTAATTCGCAGTCAATTGCCGCATCCACGTTTGATTCCTTATTCCTGACCAATGATGGAGGTAATTCCTGGGGGTTAGTTACTTTTTCACAACCGGGTACTTATATCTCTAATATAGCTTATCACACTGCGAATCCGCAAATAATTTATATCACACTTTCAGGATATGTTTCCGGTGAAAAAGTTTACAGGTCAACCGATGATGGAAATAATTGGAGCAATATTTCCGGAAGCTTACCGAATGTTCCGGTTAACTGCATTGTGCAGGAAGCAGGTGGTTCTACTGTTTATATAGGCACTGATTTGGGAGTATGGTACAGAAATGATAACACTTCTGACTGGATTCCATTTAATACCAACCTGCCTACAGTTCCTGTTACTGATCTTGAAATTTATTATACGAACCCTCACAACCAGCTATGGGCTGGCACATTCGGCAGAGGATTATGGCGTACTGATAGTTGGGTCGGCATTGATGATGCTGAATCAGTAAGCAATTCTTTTACTATTTTTCCTAACCCTGCCAGCAGAGAGTTTGAAGTAATCGTAAAAAACCCACTTCTTGCTGTTAAACAGATAAACATACTCAATGAACTTGGTGAAATAGTTGTTACCTATGATAAACCGGTGAAAGAGAACAGTAAGATCTCTTTGGACATTGATGGATTGGCAAATGGAGTTTATGTGGTGCAAATTGTTACCAATCAAATTCCGGTTTTAAAAAAATTAGTGGTTTCAAAATAAGCTTATCCACATCATTTATCAAACCCCGGCGCGCCCTGTGTCCGGGGTTTTGACTTTAATATCCGTCCATTTACCACATTATTTAAGCCATTAAGGAACTAAACTTGCATTTCTACAGTATTTATCTAATATTTGACATTTAGAACCTTCTGTTAAATAAAAACTAACCTGAATGAAATTACCTCTACTGATTTTATCGGTATCACTTATTGTTGCTCCATTTTATTCAAATGCGCAAGTTGTGATCAACGAAGTTCAGACTTCTAATCTTAAAACCATCACGGACGAATATGGCAGTAACGATGATTGGGTTGAATTGTACAATACATCTGCGGTACCGTTTGACCTGACCGGTTATGAGTTGAGCGATAACTACGGTGAGTCAGATAAATTTATTTTTCCTTCTTATACAATTGGAGCAAATGAACACCTCGTTGTATTTGCATCGGGATTCAACTATACCTCTATTGGCGGGCATTGGGAAACAGCAGTCAATGGCTCTGATTCATGGAAGTACCGTGCGAATACCTCTGCACCGACAGATACCAACTGGAGAAACCTGTCATTCAATTCCGCTGCCTGGAGCAATGGAATTGGTGGAATTGGCTATGGTGACGGAGATGACAATACAACCATCAGTACTTGTATCAGTTTATATATGCTAAAAACTTTTGCCGTTTCTGATACTACAAAAATTGTGAATGCCATATTGAATATCGATTTTGATGATGCTTTTGTTGCTTACCTGAACGGTGTTGAGATCGCCCGCGCGAACATTGGAGCAGCCGGTGTGCGTCCGGCATGGGACCTCGTTGCCAATGGAGGTCATGAAGCAGTGATGTACCAGGGAATGAATCCTGATTCATTTATTTTGAATATGAATACTGTGCGTTCTGCAATGATCAATGGAACGAATGTACTTGCAGTGGAAATACACAATCTTACTGCAAACAATGTTGATATGTCTGCCATTCCTTTCCTGAGTTTTAAAATGATTGATGCAACAACTATGTTTGGACCGGTTCCAGCATGGTTTTCATTTGGAAACGTAACAGATCATTTTCATGCAGATTTTAAGCTTAGCAAATCCGGCGAAAGTATTTACCTGACTGATCCATTTGATTTACTTGTTGATTCAGTGATGGTTCCTGCGATGGAGTTAGACGACGCTTATCAGCGAAATCCTGACGGTTCAGCGCAATGGTGCTTTACGGACGTCCCTACACCGGGCACAACCAACGCAACCGGCGCATGCAAATCAGGATATGCCACCATTCCATTATTCAATTTGCAATCTGGCTTTTATCCGAATACACAATCGTTGGTGCTTTCCACCACTTTTCCGGGTGGCGTGATACATTACACTACAAATGGAAATACACCTGATGGAACTTCACCCATTTATTCTTCCCCAATTTCAATCAGTACTACAAAATCTATTCGTGCAAGTGTTTTTGCCATCAATGTGTTGCCAAGTGCCGTAATCACAAATACTTATTTCATTAATTTTGATTGTAAGCTGCCTGTGTATGTGCTCACCACAGATTCAGCAAACCTCTGGGATTACAATACTGGAATTTATGTAGAAGGTCCCAATGCTGAAGCAGGAAGTCCGCATTTTGGTGCGAACTATTGGATGGACTGGGAGAAACCTACATCACTGGAATATTTTGATAAAGATAAAAACCGCGCTTTCCGTTTCACTGCTGGATTGAAGATTACCGGAGGGTGGAGCAGGCAAGCCAACCAAAAGCCGCTGGAAATTTCGATGGGCGATAGGTATGGTTTGGGACAGCTTAATTATCCGTTGTTGAACGAGAAGCCCTGGGTAGATAAATTCAATGACTTTGTGCTCCATACTGCCGGCAATGACCGCGGCGTTGCGCACATGCGTGATGCAGTGATGGAACGGTTACTCGTGCCAACTCACGTGGATCATATTTCTTTTGAACCTTGCCTGCTTTTTATGAATGGCGCTCAATGGGGCGTGTATTATACACGCGAGAACGATGATCACCATTTTATTGAAGAGAATTATGGAATTGATAAAGATGATATTGATTTGCTGAAGGAAAGTTATTTCGTGCCCAATGCGATGGAAGTAAAAAAGGGTAGTGACTCAGCATTTTTCGCTATGTATGATTATGCGATGAATACATCTCCTTCAAACGTCAATTATTTTGCAACAATGAATTCAATGATGGACATTGAAAACATGGTTGACTATTTTTCAGCAGAAACATTTTATCCCAACGGCGACTGGATGGGAGGAGGGAACAATAATCTAAAACTGTGGCGTCAGCGGTCAACAAACGGTCGGTTCCGTTATCTCTCCTATGATTTTGACTTCGGATACGGTTTAAACGACCCATTGAACAGTGATGTCCTTGGTGATGCACTCGCAGCTAATCCACACAATTTCCAGAGTGATATTTTTGCAAGGTTGATTCAGAATCCACAATATAAAAACTATTTCATTAACAGGTATGCAGACCTGATTAATACCATTTGGCTGCCTTCGAATGTAACTACAATTGCAAACGCTTTCAAAGAGTCAATGCGACATGACATGCACTTTGAATTTGAAAATGGATGGGCAGGCGGCGATACCAATGCATGGAAAGCGAATATCACGAGCATGATCAACTTCGCTACACAACGGCCGTCTTATGCAAGAAATATCATACAAAGTGACCTTGGAATGACTTCGCAGGTTACGCTCACATTGCAGGCATCACCGGCAGGGGCAGGAAGAATACAGATCAGTACCATCACACCATCTTCTCTTCCATGGAGTGGTGTGTATTTTAACGGTAACCCGGTTACAATTACGGCTATCCCAAATCCCGGCTACACCTTTGATCACTGGCATTCTAATGTAGTGATCAGCACGAACGATTTAAATCAAAGTACCACCTACAATTTTACTTCCTCCGACCAGATCACTGCCTTCTTCAATGGATCTCCGGCTACGGCTCAGGTTTCCATCAGTGAATTGAATTACAATTCAGATTCTGCAAGCGATGCAGGCGACTGGATTGAACTGAAAAATCTTGCTGCGCAGGATATTGACATCTCCGGTTGGAAGATCCGCGACGAGCAGCAGCAACACGTTTATACTTTTCCGGCGAACTCAGTAATCGTTGCCAATGGATATCTTGTTATTGCAGAGGATTTGCAGAAATTTTCTTCGGAACATCCTGCTGTAACAAATGTAACAGGGGAGCTTGGCTTCAACCTTGGAAACGGGGGAGACCAGGTCAGGCTTTTTGATTACCGCGATTCGCTTTACCAGGGAATGGAATATTTTGATGACCTCTCCTGGCCACAGGGCGCTGATGGAGGAGGATATACACTTGAACTTTTAAGTGCTGCTGGAAATTTAAGTGATGGTTCCAACTGGTTTGATGGTTGCCTGGGCGGATCACCTGGTACAGCATATACAGCGGGCATTGCAACTGCTACAGCTTCGGGAGATACATCTTTCTGCGATGGCGGAAGTGTGACCTTATTAGCCAATACAGGAGCCGGCTTAAATTATCAATGGCAAGTTGACAGCCAGGAAATACAAGGTGCGACAAATTCCAGTTACAACGCAACCACAACAGGAATGTATTCAGTAGTGGTTACTTCCAATGGCTGTGCTGCAGTTTCTGACTCAATTGAAATTGCTGTTGCCTACACACCTGCAGATCCTGTTGTAATTACTACAGTGAATTGCGGCTCGGGTTCTTTTACACTGGTTGCAAATTCTGCTGATTCAGTGAACTGGTATGATGCACCGAATGGCAACTTACTTGGCAGCGGGGATTCATTCAACACGCCATTACTGACACAATCCACCGTTTACTTTGTTCAGGCAACGAACATCTGTACAAGCGCTTTTGTTCCGGATTCTGTGATCATCACAAGCGTCTCTGCTGAGCCAGTTGTTTACAATGCAAGTGCATGTCTTGGCAACGCTGTTTCACTTGTAGCGGTTGATACAACTACTACGAACTGGTACGATGCAATCGGTGGGAATTTAGTTTTTACGGGAGATACATTAGTGATACCTGCTTTATCACAAAATACAACCTACTATGTTCAGTCTGGAGTGGGTTGCCTGAGTAGTTTTGTACCGATTGAAGCTACAGTTCTCGCCAATGCTGCTGATCCTGTTGTGAATGATACTTCGGTTTGCACCGGAAGTATTGCAACACTTTCTGCAACTGATACTTCAACAACAAACTGGTATGATGCACCGAATGGAAATTTACTTTTTTCCGGGGATGTATATGTTACTCCTGCATTGACACAGACAACCACCTATTATGTTCAGTCCGGAATAACATGCCTCAGTAATTTTATTCCTGTTTTAGTAGCCATCCTTCCATATGCCGCTGATCCTGTAGTTACAGATGCTGCCAATTGTGGTGATGGTTCTGTTACATTGAATGCAAGTTCACCCGAAACGGTTTACTGGTATGACGCGATTGGCGGGAACCTGGTTTATATTGGCAATCCGTTTGTAACACCGGTGCTTAGTTTGACTACCACATATTATGCAGTAGCCGGAAACAATTGTCTGAGCGGCTTTGTGGCTGTAACTGCTGCTATCAATTCAATCCCTGTTGTTAATCTCGGTCCGGATACGATTGCACAAACCGGTTCCACAGTAACTCTCGATGCGGGGGCAGGATTCAGTTCTTATTCCTGGAGCACCACTTCAGCGAATCAAACAATTGGAGTAACATCTACCGGTACTTACTGGGTGACTGTTACCGATGCGAATGGCTGTTCTGCGACTGATTCTATCTCTATTCAGTTTGATAATGCTGTACACCAGTTAAATTTGACTGGAGGCATTTCGATTTATCCGAATCCGGTAAAGGGCTTGTTGACCGTATCCATCAACCAATGTTCATGTCCGGTTTCGCTTCAATTGTTAGATGCAACAGGAAGAAAGGTATGGCAGGAAGAATCGCAGGGAGAAAAAACGGTCTACCAAATGGATATGACCGGATATGCAAAAGGAATTTATTTTCTGAAGCTGGATGAAGATAATTTCGGTCAAGTATTTAAAGTTGTAGTGGAGTAGTTCTTACAACTGAAATTTGACAGGCAGGTTCATCTGCACGCGTACTTCATTACCTTTCATCTTGCCGGGTGACCATTTCGGCATTGTGCGAAGCACGCGTAAAGCTTCTTCTTCACAGCCATTCCCGATACCACGAATAATTTTCAGGTTGGTAAGTGTGCCTGTACGGTCAACGATAAATGAAACTACTACCTTTCCTTCAGTCCTGTTGGCGCGGGCAGCTCCCGGATAATGAATATGTTCCTTCATGTATTTTAATATCGCTTCATCGCCTCCGGGATAAGAAGGCATTGTCTGCGCGATAAAATAAATGCTGTCATTGTGAAGTTCTTTTCCGCTATTCAGTTTCATCACGATTTTCTGGTGATGTGGTTTACCCGTTGTTTTCTTACCCTTCTCATCGTAGCTGGTCGTATCAATCCTTCCGCAGGAAATGAGGAAAGCTGTAATGGCAGCAGTATCTCCGGCCCATGCTTCTTCTCCGCTGTTGCCACAGGTTTCATAATCCTGGGCTGAAGTGTTGAGGGCAACGGTTGATAGAAAAAGAATGGTGGTAATTTTTTTTAGTTTCATGGGAAGGATATAATTGATTTCGCGTATGGAGTGACAGGGCGAATGTAGTAAAGTTGGGGAAATGAGGCTGGGTTTCGTTGCTGCCAGATCTTAGACCGATTTCTTTGTGATTGGTTTCGGTAAGCTTCGATCTTGATAAAAACAGGTTACTGATAATTTTATCTATTGGTTTTATGCTTGCCTTTTGAATTGTAAACTGAGGAATAAACAACCGAATCTAAATCAATAATAGATTTAGTAATTTTGTTTGCTTAAAGTAAATTAGTGAGGAAAAAATTTGTTTTTTTTATTTTATGGGTTCCAGTGAGTTTGTTTGCCCAACAGAGAAATTCAATTTGGTGCTTCGGCGATTCTGCTGGTATTGACTTCACAAATATTCAGAACCCATTACCTATTTCAAGTTCACTTGACACGCGAGGTAGTAGTGTCTCTATAGCAGATTCTACAGGTGCATTACTTTTTTACGCCAATACTCGAGCAAATACTGGTGCTTTTACAACTCTTGTTTGGAACAAGAATAATCAGCAAATGCAAAATGGAGATTCCATTGTTGGTGACGCTTGGTACAATGAATTAGTAATTGTACCGGCTCCTGGGACAAATTCATTATTTTACTTGTTTAGTGTTGGAGTTACAGAAGATTATGGACTGTACTATTCAGCATTGGATTTATCGTTGAATGCAGGATTAGGTGCTGTAACGCAAAAAAACATCCAATTAAATAACTATCCTGGAATAGATTGCATTTCGGCAGCTAAGCATGCGAATGGCAGAGATTGGTGGTTAATATTCAGAAGATGGAATACAGCCAATAACGAATTCTATTTATATCTGATAACTCCTTCAGGAATTTCTCCACCCTTGCTTCAATCTATTGGAGATTTAGTACACACCAATAATGGCAATCTAGTGTTTTCAAAAGATGGAACAAAAGTTCTATTTACAGATTATCTAGGGTTGATAGAAGTCTTGGATTTTGATAGATGCACTGGGATCTTTAGTAATTGCAAAGTGATCTCTTCCGAGACTACCCTCTTCAATGCCGGCATAGCTGGTGCGGCTTTTTCCCCGTCTAGTGATTGCGTTTATATTACAGCAAATTATCAAGGTGGTGGAAATTACGATACATCTTATTTGTACCAATACAACCTCATGGATTCAATTATCAGTACTAGTAAGGATACATTGTTTACCTTTCTTAAACCAGATGTTGCTGGAAAAGTCGTTTTAGCCCCTGACGATAAAATTTATTTGAGTTGTGCTTATGAACCACCAAATGTTCTTGCCTACCCGTACCCAGATAGTGTGCGAAATAATACCAATGAGCACTTAAGTGTGGTAAATTACCCAGATAGCATTGGTGATGCTTGTAATTTTCAACCCTTTAGTTTTTACTTAGGTGGTAAACGAACTTACTACGGATTGCCGAATAATCCGAATTATGATTTGATCGCAGTGGGAGGATCACAATGTGATACCCTTGGATTACCAAATCAAGTAAGTGCCCAAACGTTTTCAATAGCGACAACTTTGAATATCTATTATAATTCTGATTTGAAAGTGGTTTTCCTCAACGGTGGTGATTTAGCTGGCAATTTATTTACATTAACAATTCATGATTTGATAGGCCGAGAAGTTTTTTCTAAGGAAGTCGGTTTTTCCTCAGGATACTTTAATGAAAGTCTTTCACTTAATATGCTCACATCCGGAATATATATCATTAGCATAGCGACAGAAAGTGAAATGCTTTCAAAAAAATTAATTTTTGAGTAAGAATTAATTTAATAGATAGTCTAGTGCTCCTTCAATGAAGTTAATTTCTCTTTTCTCAAGTTTAGAAGTTGGATTCACTCTAAAATAGCCCCGACAGAATGGCGGGACGGTGTGTGAGGGCTAATGAGAATATGCGCTCCAAAGGATTCACAGTTAAAGTGGGGGGACTGCTTCGTTCCTCGCAGTGACTACACATAAGTGGGGATTGCTGTACCTCGCAGTGACTACATATATGGGGGATTGCTTTCAACCTTCGCTAAGGCTACGGTTGACAGGCTGTTCCTCGCAGTGACTACATATATGGGGGATTGCTTTCAACCTTCGCTATTGCTACGGTTGACAGGCTGTTTCTCGCAGTGACTACACATAAGTGGGGATTGCTGTACCTTGCATTGACTACATATAAGGGGGATTGCTTAATCGCAATGACTATGCTTATTTGGGATTACTTCGATTTTCAATAATGATTCGATTCCAATTCAAACGAATTTTTTGTGCCTTGGCGTCTTCGTGGCAAAATCACCTTTAATACGCTAATTTCCCCTGTTTTTAAAATTAATTCTCTGATAGACAACCTCCTCGAAAATATTTTCAATTTCTTTCAATAAATCAAAAGTGCCTTCGTTTCTATTTACATAAAATATATATGAATGAATAAAACTACTACTCTGGATTTAATTTTCTACGCGTACAACGAAGCAGATCTGAAAAACTCTGACCGCATTCAACGCAGCATTGACGGTGATCCCCTCGTGCAAAACGACTACAACGAACTTCTTGCCACACTATCTTCTCTTGATGGAGGTTCTCTTCAACCAAGAGAGTCAACAGTTCAGAAGATACTTGATTTCGCTAAAACGAGGAAGTAATTTGAGAATTTGCAGATTTGAAGATGTGATGTAGTTCCATTTGCGAACCTGATTAGTATTGGATGGCCCATTTACTGATTTGCACATTTGCACATCGGCTGCTCCTCTTCAAATCGGCACATCAGCACATCTTCAAATTAAACCACATCTTTCTTCTCCACGTACTGAAAAAAAGTATCGCTGCGTAATCCAAGTCTAAGCGACTCCACAGCAATAACATCGTTCGGTGCTATATTTCCAAGATTCACGTTGGCGCCAATAAGCGTGATGAAATAAGCCTGTCCGGATTTATTTGGTGTCTCCCAGATGATGGTATCTGCCGGAACTTTTGCAAGAATTTTATTGATGAGTACCACGTGTGCTTTTCCACTCGGCCGGTAAATTCCGACTGTGCCGCTTTCCCTGGCTTCTGCAATCACTTTCCAGGCGCCGGCTTTTACTTCGCGTTCAATCATCTCAATCCATTTATTCGGGTGAATGATGATACCTTCTTCCTTCGATCCAACTTCAGTAATTACCGTTACCTGTTTGGCAAGCGTCTTAATGATCTCGCATTTTTTTTCATGCGACATATTGATGCTTCCGTCAGAAACTTCCGCATGAGAGAGTTTTAATTTATCCAGCAGTTTCCTGTAGTCATCAAACTGTTTGCGGATGATGAATGCCTCCAGCAATGTTCCACCGAGATAGACCGGAATCCCTGCTTCGCGGTAAACCTGCAATTTTTTTTCGAGGTTGGGAGTGATGAGCGAACTTCCAAAACCAAGTTTCACAAGGTCAACATAAGGTCCGCTGCTTTCAATAAAATCTTCGGCTTCTCTTACGCCGAGGCCTTTATCCATGACCATGGTCAAACCATTTTCACGCGGCTTTTCGGCACGTTTAGGAATATTCGATAATGAAAAGTTCATGCGCGCTTGCTGTATGTGTCGATTAACTCGAGAATGAATTTGTCATTCTCCATGGTTGGTACGTATTCAAAAAGAAGGTGTGCAAGGCGCCAGTTTTTTTCCAGGGCCTCAGATAAAACCCTGTAGGATTCTGCTATGCGGCCTGTCTTATAATGATAGGAGGCAAGCCTGTATATGAATTCTGCATTGTCAGGATGTTTGACCATTCCGAGCTGAAGCAAATTAATGGCTTCGTCAGTACGGTTGTCAACCATCAGCAGATGCGAATATTCGAGCCAGATTTCTTCGTTCTCAGGTTCCAGGTCAATGACTTTCTGGTATGCATTCTCTGCTGCTACGAGGTTCTCCAAATGGTATTCTGCATCTCCAAGTGCAAACCAGAATTCTGCAACTTCTTTATTCAGCTCAATTGCTTTTTTAATATAATGTGTTGCTTCAAACCAGCGTTCGTCATTCTGCAAAGTGATTCCAATTCCCAGCCATGCTTCAGCCAGGTTCGGATCCAGCTTGGTGGCTTTCTTATAGTATTCACGGGCACGGTTGGCCTGTTCCAATTGTTCATAGCATTCCCCGATATTGTAATAAGAGATGGCATCAGGCGCTTCAAACTCAAAAGTCTTTTTGTAATTCTCGATTGCTTCGGCATATCGTCCCAGGTTGGCAAGTGTATTTCCCTTGTTGAAAAAAGCAGAAGCAAAATCATCTTTGATGATAAGGCAATAATCGTACGCGTTCAATGCTTCCTCATAGCTCCCCATCCTGTTGTAAACGTTGCCCAGGTTATACCAGGCAGGATAGGAGTAGGGTGAGCGATCTATAAACTGCTTGTAAAATTCTACGCTGTCCTCAAAACGTTCCGTCACTTCGAAACAAAAAGCAAGCTCATAAAGTGAAATTTCATTTTCAGGATTATCAGCAAGACTCAATTTAAGGTTGTCGATGGCTTTTCCATAATCGCCCCAGCTTTCATACACATACGCAATATTCAGGTAGAGGAGATCAAGCTGATCAGACAGGGGAATGGCTTTGTTGAAATTTTCAATCGCCAGAGAATATTTTTTCTGCTGGCTGTAAATACTTCCGCGGATCATGAAAATGTCAGGATCGGTAGGCGTAATTTTTTCAGCATCACCGAGCATACGCAGCGCTTCCGTGTACTTCTCTACCATGGCAAGTAACTGGGCTTTGCGTAATAAAAACTCAACTGAATAAGTATGCTGCTGTTGTGCAAACTCAACGACCTGTAGTGCCTTTACGGGATCGTTTTTCTCAATATAATAATCAATGATATTCAGGAAAGCATCAACGTCAAAAAAGTACTCATCGTGCCTGCGAAGCATTTCTTCGTAACGCTGGATGCTGTTTTTAATCTGGTTGCTGTCCTCTGAACTGCCGTCAAATTCTTCGTCCATCATATGGTGAAAAATGTTTTGGTGTTACAAAGGTAGAAAACCTTATCCGGATGCACTAAGCTTATACCTGAGTTATTCACAGGAATCCGTGAAAAGGAAATAGATCGTTGATTTTAAACAACATTCACAGATTATTTATCGAGAATTCAAAACCCGGTACGCTATTTATTCACCCAGATTGATCAGGAAAATTATCTTTGCGCCTGCCCGCCGACTTTGCTCCGCTGAAGCTTCAACGAAAGCGATGCAGGCTGGCCTCTAAATATCGTACTACACTTGGCACTTATAAAATCAATTTCCGGGATCAGGGGAACCATTGGAGGTAAACCGGGAGACGGACTTTCTCCACTCGACATCGTAAAATTTACCGCAGCTTTCGGAACGTGGCTGATGAATAAATCCGCCAAAAAAAAACACAGTATTGTGATTGGCCGTGACGCCCGTATCAGTGGAGAAATGGTTCAGAATCTTGTTGCCGGTACGTTAAAAGGTTTGGGAATTGATGTTGTTTACCTCGGACTTTCAACGACTCCAACCGTTGAGATGAGCGTAGTGGAACACAAAGCGGACGGAGGAATTATCATCACAGCAAGCCACAATCCCAAACAATGGAATGCATTAAAGCTGTTAAACGGCAAAGGAGAATTTATTTCTGCTGCTGATGGCGAAGAAGTATTGAGTCTTGCAGACCGCGAAGCATTCGTCTTTGCTGAAGTCACCAAACTTGGCAAGTACACTTCTGATCCGAATGCCATTCAGAAACACATTGATAAAATTCTTGCGTTGCCGTTGGTAGATGCAAAAGCAATCAAGGCAAAAAATTTTAAGATTGTAATTGATTGTGTCAATTCAACAGGGGGAATCGCAGTTCCTTCTCTATTGAAAGCACTTGGCGTAGAAACGGTTTATGAATTGTATTGTGAACCCAACGGACAGTTCCCTCACAATCCGGAGCCGCTGCCTGAGCATTTGGGTGATATCAGCAAAGAAGTAAAAAAGCGAAATGCCAATCTTGGTATTGTTGTCGACCCTGATGTAGACCGTCTTGCATTGGTTTGCGAAGACGGTGAAATGTTTGGTGAGGAATATACCCTTGTTGCAGTAGCAGATTATGTGCTGAAGAATCTCGCTGCCGGTAAAAAAGGAAATAGCGTTTCCAACCTTTCGTCTACGCGTGCGTTGAGAGATGTAACAGAAAAGGCAGGAGGCAAATATTTTGCTGCTGCAGTCGGAGAGGTGAATGTAGTGGAAGCCATGAAAGCCAACCATGCCGTTATTGGTGGAGAAGGAAACGGCGGAATCATTTATCCTGAACTACATTATGGAAGAGATGCGCTTGCAGGAATTGCTTTGTTTTTATCACACCTTGCTAAATTCGGAAAGACGACCTCCATGCTTCGTGCTACTTACCCGAATTATTTTATTTCGAAGAATAAAATTGAACTTACGCCGGAGATAAATGTTGATGAAATACTGGGTGGCATTCAGGAAAAGTACAAGAAACAACCCGTGAATACGATCGATGGTGTAAAAATTGAGTTTGACAAGGAATGGGTTCACCTGAGGAGAAGTAATACCGAACCTATTATCCGCATCTACTCTGAAAGCCAGTCACAAACCACTGCGAAGAATCTTGCCGAGAAAATTATTTCTGACATCAAAGATTTAATTGCAGAGACAATAAATAAATAATAATGAGAGTTTACCTCGACAACGCTGCAACAACCGCTCTTGATCCGGAAGTTCTTAAAGCGATGCTTCCCATTATGCAGAACGGATTTGGCAATCCTAGTTCTATTCATTCTTACGGTCGCGAAACACGCACCGTCATCGAACAAGCCAGGAAAACTGTCGCCAAACATTTGAATGCTTCTCCTTCAGAAATATTTTTCACAAGCGGCGGCACAGAAGCGAATAACATGGCAATCAGCTGTACGATCCGTGATCTGGGAATTAAGCATGCCATTACATCTCCCATTGAGCATCATGCCGTTTTACACACATTGGAAGAACAGGCCA
Organism: Bacteroidota bacterium; assembly: GCA_039930605.1. Lineage (GTDB taxonomy): Bacteria > Bacteroidota > Bacteroidia > AKYH767-A > 2013-40CM-41-45 > JAPLDB01. Next base: position 1,063 of record JBDTTM010000038.1, on the reverse strand, counting down.
GGGCAGGTCGTATTAAACTGAGTTTGGTTCAGGTTGATGAGAAAGGAAAAATTAATCTTGATCATCTCGCGGAATTGCTGGCGAACAACGACCGCTCTTTGGTCTCTTTAATGCATGCAAATAATGAACTTGGCAATTTATTACCAATCAAGAAAGTCGGGGAGATATGTGCAAAATACAATGCCGTCTTCCATAGCGATACGGTGCAGACGATGGGACATTATCCTTTCAACCTGCAGGATTTGAACGTTCATTTTATAACATGTGCAGCGCATAAATTTCATGGCCCGAAAGGAGTTGGGTTCCTGTACATCAATAGTAAAGTAAAAATTCACCCATTCATTTTTGGAGGCGCACAGGAGCGTAACATGCGTGGCGGAACAGAAAATATTTATGGTATTGTAGGACTTGCCCGCGCCCTGGAAATCTGTTACGAGCATCTTCCTGAACACCAGACCCAGATCCAGCATCTCAAGGATTATATGACTGAAAGGCTCCAGGAGAATATTCATGGAGTGGAATTTAATGGAGATACATTGGGTGATTCATTGTACACTGTTTTGAATGTTTCTTTTCCGCCGACTGATATCGCTGAGATGTTGTTGATGAACCTTGATATCAATGGCGTGGCTGCCAGTGGCGGAAGTGCCTGTAGTAGCGGGAGTGATGTTGGTTCGCATGTATTGACTGCACTCAAAGTCAATCCCGAACGGCCTTCTGTGCGTTTTTCTTTCAGTAAATATTCCACCAAAGAAGAAGTTGACTACGCTGTTGAGAAGCTCAAAGAGATGTTTGCAGTGAAAGTCTAAATCCAAAGAAATTAGCCACCAAGGCACTAAGCCACAAGGGAAAACAAGTGGCTTTCCTGTCATCCAGAGCGTAGAGGACTTTGTACCTTAGTGTCTTAGTGGCAATGTATTAATTGGAGACCTTACCAAAGTTTAAGTTTCTTCTTGCCCAAACTGAAATATTGAATATTTTTGCGACCCGTTCCGGGGATTCCGGAATTATATGGTGGTTGTAGCTCTCCCGATAGCTATCGGGATGGAAGAGCATCAGCAAC
>JBDTTM010000037.1:0-17256 GCA_039930605.1 Bacteroidota bacterium | reverse complement strand
AATGGGAAGAGCATTTGAAAAACGAAAGCACAAGATGTATGCGCGCTATGATAAAATGGCAAAAGCATTTACGCGTATTGGAAAGGACATTGCCATTGCAGTAAAGCAGGGAGGTCCTGATCCTGATGGCAATCCACGCCTGCGTGCAGCGATGCAAAACGCGAAGTCAATCAACATGCCGAAGGACAGGGTAGAAGGTGCAATAAAAAGAGCTTCTTCAAGAACCGAAGCAAACTATGAAGAGTTTGTGTATGAAGGTTACGGTCCAAGCGGTGTTGCAATATTAGTTGAATGTGCCAGCGATAATCCAACACGCACAGTTGCGAATGTACGAATGCATTTCAACAGGTGTAACGGAACATTGGGTAAGACAGGTTCTTTGGATTTTCTTTTCGAGCGAAAAGGTGTATTTCGCATTGCAAAATCCGATAAAATTAATCCTGATGAACTGGAACTGGAACTCATTGATTTCGGTCTCGATAAAATGGAAGTTGAAGAAGATGAAATCATCATTTATTCAACGTTCGCGGACTTCGGAAAAATGCAAAAGGGACTTGAAGATCACGGTATTGCTGTGACAAAAACCAACCTTGAAAGAATTCCAACATCATTTGCTGAAGTCAACGATGTGCAGATGGACGAAGTTCTTGATCTAATCGAACGGTTTGAGGAAGATGATGATGTGCAGGCCGTATATCACAATTTGAAGTAGAGAGGAACAAACAGCCGGGAAGATGAAGCATCCGTCAATGGGTGCATTCGGGAAGTCCGTTATTGGAGAGCAGCCGTCATTGAGTCATTAGAAGCAGCCATGATCAGCCGTCATTGGGAGGATTGTACCTTTTCGGGAATTGGTTCCTTTTCATATTTGATATTTTTTCCGAGCGTTCCCCAAAATCGTTTTAAGCGCGATTCGCGTTCAACAAGGGAAACAAAACTATCCACATGGGCCAGGTTGTAATCGATCTCAATATCCTGAAGAGGCATCGTAGTCATTAGTTCATCCTGCATGGGTAATGATTTGACATCAATGTGCATCTTCCTTTTTATTTTCGGAAGGAAGTCAGCAAGCGTGCGGGATTGAAATCGGTCTGTGGCCAGCGCAACTTTTGTGAAACCATATTTTTTTGCAATTAAGCAACCGTAATAAACATTCTCGGTGCTGTGTTCAGCTCTTGGTTCAACAAAAATATTTTCAGGTTTCACCCCCAGCTTTTCAGCATAAAGTGCCATAATTTTCCCTTCAGTGTAGGGGGAATAGACATCGGAGCCGGAATAAATAACATTCTTTGTGTAGCCGTGCTGATAAAGATAGACTGACCAGAGGACTCGCCCTTTCATGATGTAGCTCCATGAGCTATCTTCAAAAGGAACGCCGGGAACGATGATGGCATCATACGGCTGAAGAAGTATATTTTTTTCATAGCATGCTTTTGTGTTATAAAACATTCCCCTGCATGAAAATAGCGTAACAGGAAAAATAAAAACAATTGTGAAAATAATCAGGCGGGATCGTCGTTTGTTGCTCATAAAGTGTCAAAAGTACAACCCTGATTTCAGTTAGGTATTGCCTTTTGAGGTAAAATTTCATGCCTGAAAAGCAATAAAACAATCGCATTTAACTCATAATTTTGCTTATCTTCGCGCCCGTGTTTTCCGGAAAGTACAAATTTATCTCAATTTTATTGGTTTTGGCGGTATTCTCATCCTGCCACTACAATAAAATGCTTAAAAGCACCGACCTGGAAGCTAAACAGGCTTATGCTATCAAGCTTTATGAGAAGAAGAAGTATTACAAAGCACTGCCCTTATTTGAAGAGTTGATTACGATGTTTCGTGGTACTAAGAAGTCTGAAATGACTTATTATTACTATGCGTACACGAATTATTACCTGGAGGATTATGAAACTGCTGCGTATGATTTTGGAAACTTTGCAAATTCATTTCCCACCAGCCAATACGCTGAAGAATGCGCTTATATGCATGCCTACTGCTACTACCTGGATTCACCGGAGTATGCGTTGGATCAATCGAATACCACGAAGGCACTGAATGAATTGCAACTGTTTATTGACCAATATCCCCACAGCACACGAATTGAAGAATGCAATAAGTTAATAGATAAGTTGCGGTACAAACTTGAAACGAAGGATTATGAAAATGCGAAATTGTATTACCACATGCAGGAATACAAGTCTTCGTATACAGCCTTTAGGAATCTCCTGAAAGATTATCCTTCAACAATATATCGCGAAGAAAGTATGTTCCTGACTTTTAAATCAGCTTTTCTTCTTGCAGAAAACAGCTTTGAAGAAAAGAAGAGTGAACGCTATTCGAATGCAATGACTTCATACAGTGAATTGATCAGTGCTTATCCGGAAGGCAAGTATAAAAAAGATGCAGACAGGATAGCTGAGGATTGTAAAAAGCGTTTGGAGAAATTAAGTGCAATGAATAATTGAACAGATAAAATAAATATAAAATCTATTATACAATGAGCAACTACAAAGCAGACATCAACACGACAGTTACCCGCGACATCACTGACTTCGAAAAGGATACACAGAATGTATATGAATCAGTTGTGATCATGTCAAAACGTGCCAACCAGATCAGCAATGAAATCAAGGAAGAACTGAATGGAAAGCTCTCTGAATTCAATACAACTGCCGATACGCTGGATGAGATTTTTGAAAACCGCGAGCAAATTGAAATTTCGAAATACTATGAACGTCTGCCAAAGCCAACGCTTATTGCAGCTCAGGAATTTCTTGAAAATAAAATCTATCACCGCAATCCAACTAAGGAAGCGGCTAAAGAAGCGGCTAAAGAAGCAGCCAAGGAAACACCTAAGGAAACCAAATAGTATCGATGTCATTGATATTAAAAGGCGATCTCATAAAAAGAGATTGCCTTTTATTGTTTAACAGGCCGTGGAGATGTACTTGAACCACCTTTATAAAACACTACCTTTACTGAAATGATCAGCGGAAAAAAAATATTGCTTGGCGTAACAGGCAGTATTGCTGCCTACAAGTCAGCAATGCTGGTGCGACTGCTTGTGAAAAATGGTTGCGAAGTAAAAGTGGTGATGACTGATGCAGCAATTGATTTTGTGGCCCCGCTTACTTTTTCAGTCCTGTCGAAAAATCCTGTTGCGAGTACATTTTCGAATAAGGAAACAGGTGAATGGAACAATCATGTAGAAATGGGGCTTTGGGCTGATGCCATGATAATTGCACCTGCGACAGCAAATACGATGGCAGAAATGGCGGGTGGGATTTGCAACAACCTTTTACTTGCTGTTTACCTGAGTGCGCGCTGCCCTGTTTTTATTGCTCCTGCAATGGATCTGGACATGTGGAAGCATCCGGCTACTGTTTCTAATATTGAGAAGCTAAAGATGTTCGGAAATAAAATTATTATTCCCGGATATGGTGAATTGGCAAGCGGCCTCACCGGGGAGGGTAGAATGGAAGAACCGGAAAATATCCTGGAATACCTGCGGAATTTTTTTTCTAAAAATCTACCCCTCCGGGATAAAAAAATCCTGGTGACTGCCGGACCCACCTATGAAAAAATTGACCCTGTTCGTTTCATCGGCAACCGGTCCTCAGGCAAAATGGGTTATGCTATTGCGGACGAGCTGGCTCAACAAGGGGCTGTCGTTACACTGGTATCCGGACCCTCTGCTCAAACTTTGAAAGATAATACGGTCAATAAAATTGATGTTGAATCTGCTAAGGACATGTATGAGGCCTGTATGAAAGTTGCGGATGGAATGGATGTTATCATCATGGCTGCAGCAGTGGCAGATTACAGGCCGCAATCTGCTTCAACAGAAAAAATAAAAAAACAAAATAATCCATTGGCAATTTCGTTAACCGCAACGGATGATATTTTGCTTGAATTGGGGAAGCGGAAAAAGAACGGACAGTTAATCGTCGGGTTTGCACTGGAGACAGAGAATGAACTTGTTAACGCAAAGGAGAAAATCAGGAACAAAAACCTGGATTTTATAGTTTTGAATTCACTGAAAGACAAAGGTGCGGGATTCAATTACGATACAAACAGGATCAAAATAATTGATAGGAATACCGGGTTGAGAGAGTTTGAACTTAAATCTAAGTCTGACGTAGCCAAAGATATAGTAAACGTAATTGTTGAACATTTGAAGAAATGACCGGATGACTTTGAATTTTCATTCGTATTTTTCCATCCTTAAAATCCAGTTGAATAAATGAGTTATATTAAATCAAGAGCGCAGATTTTTGTATTTGTTTTTGCCTATTGCCTTTTGCCAACTGCCTATTTTTCTTCAGCCCAGGAATTGAATTGCCAGGTATCAGTTCTTACTCCGCAGATCCAGGAGTCGAACAAAACAATTTTTGAGACGCTTCAGAGCCAGATTCGTGATTTCATGAATAACAGGAAATGGACAGGCGATGCCTATGACAATGCTGAACGAATTGAATGTAGCATGATTATCAATGTAACAGAGCGCGTCAGTACGGAAGATTTTAAGGCTACTATCCAGATTCAGAGCCGCAGACCGGTGTATAAGACTTCTTATAATTCACCGATGATCAATCACCAGGACAATGATTTTAATTTCCATTATGTGCAGGACCAGGTTCTTGATTTTGATGAAAATAGCCTCAGTGCCAACCTCACAGCGACGCTTGCATATTACGCCTACATTATCATCGGGCTGGATTATGATTCATACAGTGCGGACGGAGGCACACCTTATTTTCTAAAAGCACAAACGATTGTCAACAATGCCCAGAGCCTTGGAGAGCGCGGCTGGAAGGCTTTTGAAAGTCAGCGGAACAGGTATTGGCTGGTGGAAAATATTCTGAATGTACAATTCAGACCCATGCGCAGTTGCATGTATAAATACCATCGCCTCGGTTTTGACAAGATGAATGACAATGTAAACGAATCCAGGCTCACCATCCTGGAGGCATTGAAGCCATTGCGTACTGTTTATAACGATCGTCCGAATTCTTTCTTCATGCAATTCTTCTTCAATGCAAAGGCAGACGAATTGGTGAGTTTATACCAGATGGGAACTCCTGATGAAAAAACACAGGTCACGCAATTACTCACTCAGATTGATCCCGGGAATATCAGTAAGTACAATACAATAGCGACAGGAAAATAGATTTCAGATCCCTGTAATATAAATTGAGTGTTCCAAATTTTCTAAATCAATATTTTGGCAATAACTGATTCAGATACTTTTCTTGCTTTTCGACAACTGAATTTCCGGAGGTTTATTTTTTCAAAGTTCATGCTTACGCTGGCGTTGCAAGTCCAATTCGTGGTTTTGAGTTGGCAGGTGTATGAGATCACCCATGACCCATTATCACTTGGATTGCTAGGTCTTGCCGAAGCGATTCCCGCAGTGGGCTTGGCATTGTATGGCGGCTATGTAAGTGACCGCAGCGACCGCAGAACAATTCTGGTTCGGGTAATCACGCTGCAGCTAGTTGTATCAATTGCACTTCTTTGCACTTCCTGGTACTATACACATGATCATGCATTGACAAAAGCGACTCCGTTTTACATCATTATGTTCCTGGTCGGAATCTTGCGCAGCTTTTACAGTCCTGCCCAGTTCCCGCTTATGACGCAGGTTGTACCCCGGGAAGCGTATGCAAATTCGTCTGCATGGAACAGCACCTTCTGGCACATTGGAGTTGTTGCAGGATCTGCAGGAGGAGGTATCATGCTCAGTATGATAGGTAAGAATAATTCTTACATCGTGGTATTGGTGTTCATCCTGTTTTCAATCATCCAGATGTGGCGTATCCCGAAACAACCAATACAGGGAAGTATCAAGACAGAAACAATGAATGAAAGTATTCGAGAGGGACTTCGCTTTGTATTCAAAAACCAGCCTGTTTTTGGAGCGCTTACTTTGGACTTAGTAGCTGTCCTTTTTGGCGGAGCTGTTGCCATGCTTCCTGTTTTTGCCAGCGATGTATTGCATGTCGGTGAAACAGGATTCGGATTATTGCGTGCTGCACCATTCGCAGGCAGTGTGATTATGGCGCTATATATGACGAAACATCCGCCACTGAAAAATGCCGGAAGAAAATTATTGTTTTGTGTAGCTGCGTTCTCTGTTTGCATGATAGCATTTGCACTGAGTCATAGTTTCTACCTGTCTATGTTTATACTTGCCCTGAGTGGTGCGTTTGACAATGTAAGCGTAGTAATCCGGTCAACTATTTTACAATACTTATGCCCGGAAGATATGCGAGGTCGGGTATCTTCAGTGAGTACGATGTTCATCAGCTCGAGCAATGAACTGGGTGCATTCGAAAGTGGGTTCGCTGCCAAACTAATTGGGCTTATCCCCTCAGTTATTTTCGGTGGGGTAGTGGCAGTGACTTCAGTAGGTGCTGCTGCAAAATGGTTGCCGGAACTTAGGAGACTTGATTTGAAAAACTAAGTCGGAATAATATTTATCCGCCAATTGTTGTCGTTCTCATTTTTTCTTTCGTTCTTTAAAGTTGGAATCCAAAACCACAAAAACGATGGATAGCCGCGAATTACTTTTTTCACATTACGCCTGTGATGTTTATTTCAATCCGGAGCTGAAAGCAATTGAATCAAGCTGGAAAGGTCCGTCAGCAGAAGGGGAAGAACTGCATACTATTTTAGATTCACTTGTGGAAGGATTGAAAATAAAAAGCAGCAGTATCATCATTGCAGATGCACGGAAGATGCAGTTGATTATCCCCAAAGACATTGAATGGATCAGTGAAAACTGGTATCCACGTGCGTTGAATGCAGGATGGAGGTATGAAGCGTTGGTTGTAACAGACTACACTTTCAATTCTGTTGCAGTTCGAAAGATTGTGCGTACTTATGATGAGAAGAAACTGAAAACTGCCTATTTCAAAACACTGCCCGGGGCTTATGAATGGGTGAAAGACGGATTCGAGGATTGGCTTGTTGCATAAGGAATATTTTTTTAGTGATTAAATGAAATTAATCGGATAGAACGCGTTACCTGTTCAGTCTTATCCAACTACCTTTCTCTTTCCTTACCTTTGCAGCTCAAAATAATATTGTGTCAGTAAAATTAATTGAGTGTCCCCGCGATGCTATGCAGGGTTTGGATGAATTTATTCCAACCGAAAAAAAGGCCGCTTATATCAACAGTCTGTTACAGGTTGGATTTGACACCATCGATTTCGGAAGTTTTGTTTCACCTAAAGCAATTCCGCAACTTAGAGATACTGCTGAAGTCCTGGGAATGCTTGATCTTTCTAATTCCCAATCGCAATTGCTTGCAATCGTGGCAAATTATCGCGGTGCCGAAGATGCTTCACATTTTGATCAAATAAAGTACCTTGGTTTTCCGTTTTCTGTATCACAGGAATTTCAAAAAAGGAACACCAATTCCACCATTGAAGATTCATTGATTCGGGTATCGGAAATTCAGGAGTTGTGTATGAAAAAAAACAAAGAACTGGTTATTTATATATCAATGGGTTTTGGGAATCCTTATGGTGAAACCTGGAATGCGGAAATCGTTATGAAATGGGTGAAAAAGCTGGCGCAGATGGAGATTAAAATAATCGCTCTTTCGGACACCGTAGGTGTTTCTAACCCGGAAAATATAAGGCATTTGTTTACACATTTAATTCCGGAATTCGCAGCAGTTGAATTTGGTGCCCACCTTCATTCTCATCCTTCTAGTTGGGAAGAAAAGGTAAATGCAGCTTATAAGAGTGGTTGCAGACGATTTGATTCTGCTTTGATGGGAATTGGCGGCTGTCCCATGGCAAACGATAAACTGGTTGGAAACCTTGCGACAGAAAATATTGTCACTTACTTCGATAAAATCAATGAATCTCTTACAATTAACAGGCAAGCATTTACATCATCTTTGCTAGAAGCAAGTGCAACTTTCCCCGGCTGACTGCGAAAAATGCATTTGTGCATTGTTTAAAAGTACCTTCTATTCACTCCAATTTCACTACTAATTTAAACAAACTGAATTATTTTTGCAGATTACTCAGATCACTTTAATAATCCCTGATGAATTTAATTTTGAAAATATTTAACAAGGTCCGGTTTTTCATTTTGTTTTTGTTCGTGTTAGCGGCCACTTCAAGTAATGCCCAAAAGAAAACTGCTTTTCTGCAGTTATTCGGAAGCGTGCAGGATGGAACTAAAAATCTCAGTGGAACTCAATTACAGGTTTATGAAAATGGAAGTGTTAGCCAGACAATTTCTGCCAAGGATAACGGTAGTTTTGTAGTTGTTTTTGATTTAGGGAAAGAATACACACTTGTTTTCTCAAAGCCGGGATATGTTTCAAAATCCATTGAACTCAGGACAACTGTTCCGCCTGATGCGGCAGATATCGGTTATGTTTTTAAATGCAATGTGGATTTGCCGGAGGATGTGATGGGGCTTTCAAAATCAGACCCGATGATGAAACCAATTGCAAAGATCGCTTACAATGCGGGGTTTGAAGATTTTGATTACGATGCAATTTATACCAGGAGAATTAAAGAGGAACAGGCACAAGCCGTAAAAGATGCGGCTGCTCAAAAATTAGAAATGGATAAAGCCAGGCTGGATTCTTTGAACAAGATATGGAGCGACTCAATTGCAAGAGTGAAGGAAGACCAGGCAGCGCTGGCATCGCAGCGAGGAGCAATGGAAAAGGCCAAGCAGGATTCTATTTTAAAGGCACAAGCAGAAGCAGCGCAATATGCCGCAGCAAAAAAATCCAGTGCAGATTCAGCAACACGCGCAGAAGTGGAAAGAAGGCGGCAGGCAGAAATCGCTCTTGAAAAAGCAAGACAGGATTCTGTAAATGCTGCCATGGCTGATTTGAAAAAGAAACAGGATGAAGACAAACAGGCTGCCATTGCTGCAGCGCTAGAGAAGGCCCGGCTTGACAGTGTATCAAAAGCTGATGCAAATGCGGCAAGATTAGCAGACGTAGCACGGAAGAAGGAAATTGCTGATTCGGTTGCCAGTGCAAAACAGCTTTCAGATGCCCGTAAAAAGACAGAAACCGACTCACTTGCAAGGCTGAAGGAAGAGGAGGCAGCTTTGCAGAAGGCGGCATTGGCAGAACATCAGAAGGTTATAGCAGACTCACTTGCTGCATCAAAGGCAAATGCGGAAGCGAGGAAGAAATTCGTTGCTGATTCAACCTCGCAGGCACAGACTGAAAAAGCTGCAAAGGAAAAATCGGATGCAGATGCGAGAGTCGCTTTGGAAGCCCGGAATAAGTTCGTCATAGATTCAACAGCGAAAGCTGATGCAGAAGCAAAACGGTTGGCAGAAGCAAAAGCAAAATCTGATGAAGCTGCGAGGGTGAAAGATGTCGCGGCAGCGCGAGCAAAGGCAATCCAGGATAGTACAGCAGCTGCAAACGCTGAAGTTGCCAAAAAGAAAGAAGAGGCTGATGCTCTGGCGATGAAACAACAGGAAGAGCAGGCGCGCAAAAAAAACATAGCTGACTCTACTGCCAAAGCAACAGCGGATGCAAAGGCGGCATTATTGGCTGAGGAGCGGGCAAAGGCAACTGCCGAGGAAGATGCCCGGAATGCAGCATATAAACATGCCCAGGATTCGTTGGCAGCCATTGCAAAATCAGAGAAGGACAGGATAGAAGCAGAGCGCCAGGCGAGGATCCAGGAGGATATACAAGCCAGGAAAGATGCGCTGGCAAAAGCCAATCAGATCGACACAACGAGAAATGCGGTGAATAAACCGACAGCAGTTCCGAAGATCAGGGAGTCGGATTATCAGGAAGGTATTACGGATGAAACGCTGAAAGAAACCAATCGTTCCATCGCACGAACTGTTGTCAAGAAGGACGGCGTCACTTTCAACTACCAGAAGATTACCTATAACTGGGGTGGTATATTCTATTTCAAGAATGAACTCAGCGTCACAGCAAGTTTGTTTTCCCAGGAAATTGACATCGCAAGAAAAAGTTTTGTGAAGTGATATTTGCCTTAGCGGCTGATCACAACTTTTTTATCTGTCGTTCCTTTTTCAGAATTTATTTTCAAAAAGTAAATTCCGCTTTCAAGATTAATTGTAGAAATGGTAAGCTGATTATCCATGGATGGATTATTTTCCCTCCAAACAATTTTCCCTGTAATATCAATCAATTCCATTCCGGTAAGACCAACAGGTAAATTACTGACTGTGAGGTATTCCTTCGCAGGCACAGGGTAGAGGGCAACATCCGTATTCTGAACTACATCATTCACTGAAGTAATATTGGCGTAAACAGGATCACTTATAGACGTACAACCGGTTCCGTTGTCAAGGAGAACTGAATAGAAACCATCAGCAGTTGCTGAATATGATTGAAGAGTAGCTCCCGGTATTGTATTGCCATTAAGAAACCACTGGTAACCTGCAGAAGCAACGCTTGATGAAAGCCAGAAACCATTCACAATAACAAATGGTGTTTGTGGATTTGCATTCACTGTAATATAGTTCGTACGTGTAAGTCCGTTGCGTCCATAAGAATTCGCTACGATCAATTCAACTTCGTAAGTTCCGGGAAATGAATAACAAATATTGGTGGGATTCTGGTCAGTGGAAACAGGCGTACCGGAACCAGGGAAATGCCATTCCCATGAATCAGCGAAGGCAGAGAGGTCAGTGAAATTAAGGCAACCGTTTTCACAAATCACAGTTTGAGACGCTGAAAAATTAGCGATGGCCAGGTTACATTGTTGAACAGTGAGGTTGATTGAATCAGTTGTGGAACAATAAGCAGAGCTTACAGTCAGGTAAAATAGGCCACCGGTCGTTGCATAAAAGGCAGTGTCGGTACTTCCATTCTGCCACAGGTAGCCAATGTAGCCCGCCGGAGAATGCAGCGTAAAAGTAGTTGTCAGGCAAAACGAAGTATCGTTTCCAAGTTCAACAACAGGGGAGGCGTATTCGATCACTTGTAAAACCTGTGAAGTTGAAATACACTGGTGATAACTGATCTGAACAGAATAGTCCCCTCCATGGGAAATCTGAATTGATGAAGTAGTTAGACTATCGGGCAACCAAAGATAGCTCTCTGCATATTGCGTGGTGAGTGATATGCTTCCGCCTGAACAAATGTAAGCGGCATCCTGGCTTACTACCGGGACCGGGGGATTCACAACGATGAATGTATGTGTTGCTGTATCATTTGCATAACATGTTGCGCCTGCTAAACTGATTTCATAAGTGCCTGCAGATATAAACTGGAAGCTTGCATCATCTGAAATATTGAATGGGATTCCATCAGCAAGCCAGCTATATGCAGCAGTTTGCGTGGAAGTATTGCTAAAGTTCACCAGTAACCCGACACAAACGGTATCATCAGCAAAAGTAAACGAAGCATGTGGAGTAAGGCAACTCAGCTTAGCAACCCACAAATCATTTCCACCATGATTTCCATTTACCTGTCCGTCATTACTATGGGAATATCCGGCCATGACATATCCGCCATCATCAGTTTGAAGAACAGAAAGAGCGCGGTCTGAATTAGAACCTCCATAGGCACGCGTCCAGATAATATTCCCGGCCAGGTCTGATTTCATAAGCCAGCAATCTTCATTGCCATGCGTTTGTGAATTTTGTAAATCAAAATCGATAGAGGAAGTAGTTCCTGCAAGTAAATAGCCGTCTTCATCTGCTTTTATTATTGAAAAAGCGATATCAGAATTTGAACCACCAAAAGTTGCCTGCATTATTTTATTCCCTGCTGTATCCAGTTGGAGAAGCCAGAACTCGCTGCTGCCGTGGTTTTCAATGACATCGCTGTCGCTGGAACTTGTATATCCGCATATCACAAAATTGCCTGCTGAATCAGTAATCGCTGAGAAAGCAGATTCGTTTGAAGTGCCACCATAAGATTTTTCCCAAACCAGGTTTCCGGAAAAATCGGTTTTTACAATCCAATAATCCGCGCCTCCCCGGTTACCAGTCACATCGCAATTGTTGGAAGTGCTGCTACCCGCTGCAAGGAAACCGTCTGCTGTTTCAATAACAGTATTACAGATATCAGTACCTGTTCCTCCGAATGCTTTTTGCCAAAGCAAATTTCCGGCAGTATCAACTTTCAAAAGCCAGAAGTCTTCATTTCCATGTGCACCTGTAACGTCACCGTCTGTAGATTCAGTGCCGGCACCGATCAATAAATTATTATCTGAAGTTTTAATCAGTGCATGAGCGGCGTCTGCTGCCGACCCACCGAATGTTTTTTGCCATAATAGGGAGCCCGTTGAGTTGATTGCAAATAACCAGACATCGCTGGTGTTGGCATTACCGCCATGGTTATTGGATACATTTCCATTGTCTGAATTGGCACTTGCCAATACGAATATTTTTCCGTCCGGCATTTGTACTGCTGATACGGCAGCATCAACTTTATTCCCTCCATAGCAATGTTGCCATTGAAAAGCTCCGCTTGGATCCAGCTTCACAACCCAAACGTCACTCAGTCCATGGTTGCCTGAAACATTTCCGTTATTGGAATTTGTAGTTCCCACGAGCAGGTAACCGCCATCATTAGCCATGAATATTTTAGTGGCGGCATCATAACTTGATCCTCCAAGACTTTGCTGCCAGTCGAATACCGGAGGAGCCTGACAATAACCTTCCAAAAAGGAAAGATTAATTATTAAAAAAATCAAAAGTGATAACTTTTGTCTCATTAAATTTAACAGTTTTGTCTTTGGTTATACAAAACTCTGCATTTGTACGGAGGATTTCAACTTTTTTATACAAACTATTGAAGATAAACTATTAACCTCCAGTTTATTGCACTTTTCAGTTCAAAAACACATTATATTGATAGTGGCGTTGGGCAATTTTTGGGTGAAAAACTTCAATGAGCCGGCAAAAATCTTACAAAAGACAGGATTCGTTTGATTTGTCAAAATCAAAGAACGCATCAGTTCCGTTAGAGTATCAAGTTTATATGCTTACAGATGGTTTAAAAAATTAGCAATCCCGTAAGATTGATAATAGCCTGGCCCCGTAAGGCCTCGCAAAACCGAAAAAGATCCCTGCCCCGTAAGGCAGGGTTTCTTTTTAAACGATCACTCCATCTTTCATGGTTAACTTCCTGTCCGCCATATCAGCAAGGTGGGTATTGTGAGTGACAATTACAAAGGTTTGATTGAGTCTTTTTCGTAAATCAAAAAACAGTTGGTGCAGGGATTGAGCGGACGTTGAATCAAGGTTACCTGAAGGTTCATCAGCAAATACAACTTTTGGATCATTTACGAGAGCTCTTGCAACAGCGATGCGTTGTTGTTCACCACCTGACAACTCTGCCGGGCGATGTGATGCACGATCAGCCAGGTTCATGAGTTCAAGAAGCTGTAATGCTTTTTTTTCTGCTTCATTTTTAGATGTTCCTGCAATCAATGCCGGCATGCAAATATTTTCCATTGCAGTAAATTCAGGGAGGAGGTGATGTTGTTGAAATACAAATCCGATGTTCTTATTCCGGAATGCAGCAAGACGCCTGGCATTCATTTTAGTCGTTTCTTCTCCACCGATGGTGATCTTGCCGCTGTCAGACCGATCCAACGTACCAAGTATATGGAGTAATGTGCTTTTACCTGCACCGGAAGCGCCGACAATAGAAACGATTTCACCTGTTTTAATTTCAAGGTGTATTCCTTTCAGAACCTGTAATTCATGGTAAGATTTTTTTATTCCGTCAGCGATGATCATAGCGGTTTCGTGCCCAAAGGTAATATTAGAATTATTCAGAAATTTATTTCAGGAAGTACCAATAAAAAGGGACCATTGTCAGTATCCCATAGAGCATTACAAATTTGGCAAATACACTTGCATAATGGAAATCTTTTTTGGTCTCAGCTGCAGAAACAAGGTACCCTAGTCCAATAAACGGTATTGCAAATATACCGACGAGGTACCAGAAGTTGATTACGGTGTTGGTATAGAAATACAAATAGAGGAAATAGCCGATAATAGCAAGGTTGAGTGTTATTAATATTCCGAGGAATGTTTTTGTTTTTTGTATTCCGTACATGATGGGAAAAGTTTTGCATTGTGATCGTTCATCGCCGGCTATGTCTTCTGCATCTTTTATTATTTCCCGGATCAATGAAATAATGAATGCAAATATTCCATAGATCAGGATGAATTGAATGTTGGGATAAAAATGAGGCTCAAACAAAGCAACAATCAAGACGGAGAGCGCGCTCAGGAATGCAACGACCAGGTTGCCGGTGAGTAGTCTCCTTTTATAATATGATGAATACATGTAAAGAGAAACGGCAGAGAAGGGTAACAGAAAACCCATAGCCGTTGCATGTGCACTCACTGCAATTGAAATACCCATGATGCTGCCTATTGTGAACAGTACATAAGCAGTAAGTGATGCAGATTGAACAGATATTTTTTTTCCAATAATATTTTTTCCGGGCTTGTTTACTTCGTCAATATGGACGTCGAATACATCATTGATGAGGTATCCACCTGCGGCGATGATCATCGTTGCAAATAATAAAAGGAAGAATTCTGTTTTCGACAGGTGCGGAGGAAATACACCGGTGTTGTTGAATTCAGTAATATAAGCCGGCATGATGATGCAGTATCTCACGAGGAATTGGGTGAGTGCGATGATGACCAGGTTGACAGGACGTAATATCAGCAGCTTGTAAAGCATCAGTAAATTTTGATTTTGAGTTTACCAGTTTCCTGCATAGTCGAATCTCGAATTGAAATTGCTGATAAGGAATTGGTATTTTGTATAGGTAATCTGACGGAAATGCAAAAGGTCATGGGCCAGCCAGTTGCTGAGAAACATTTCAGCAGACAATTCACCTGCTGTTGGATGGTGATAGATATTTTTCCACAGAGGTGATTGAAGTGATTGCAACCATTTCACTGATTGATCTCTTTCATTTAAAAACAAGGTTACCATTTCATCAAAATCTCTTTCCAGGTATTTGCGTTGAGTTACCCAACCTTGAGGATCAATTTTGGGCATGGCTTGCTCCGGAATTTCAAGTGCATGTTTTGTGCGGGCACGGAAGTCTTCACGTTCTTCATCATACAAGTGACAGACAATTTCGAGGAGGCACCATTTTTCGGGTAGTGGCTTCCAAAGAATTTCTTCCATACTTAAACCTGAGAACATGGATTTGAAGACGTCCTTATTCAATTCAAGTTTTGAAATAATTTGGATCTGAGTCATTTGAATAAGAAAAAAATTAGAAGTCAGAAGTCATAAGTTGGAAGTCAAAAGGCCGGAAGTAAAATTCCATTTAAGTTATTCGTTATTTGCAGATTCGTAGTCTTTCGCTATTCGTACCACCTACTGTTGGTGAATCCATTTTCCCTGCATACGCATGGTTTGTTCAATTACGTCGCGCACGCACCCATCACCACCTTTCTTATCTGATACATAAATTGAAATTTCTTTTATTTCTGTTGCAGCATCAGCCGGACAGGAAGCAATGCCACAAAGTTTCATTGGTGCCAGATCAGGGACATCATCACCCATATATAAAATGTTGCCAATGTCGAGTTTATGTGCGGTTACCACTTCATTCAATTTACGGACTTTGTCATCAATACCAAGGTAAACGTCATTAATCCCAAGTCCGTTTAACCGTGTTTTAACTGCTTCAGATTTTCCACCGGAGATGATGATTATCCGGTAGCCATTTTTTATTGCAAGTTGCATGGCAAGTCCATCCCTGATATTCATCTTGCGAACCTGTTCCCCTGTGGGCAGAAGGATCAGTGAGCCATCCGTAAGAACTCCATCAACATCAAAGACAAAACATGAAATATTGCGTAGTTTTAGTTTGAAGTTTTCCATGCCGCCAAATTATTCAATTAACTTCTATCTTTGATTTTTAAATCCGATGCCCATGAAAAAGATTTTCAATGTAATTGCGTTTGCATATATGCTGGTTAGTTTCAGCTCATGTGCAACCGTGTTTGGTGGTAAGGTAGGTACCTGCCAACGCACACCTCCAGCACCAGGACAGGAAATGCGCAAAGTGCGTACGGGAGCACTCATTGCTGATATAGTTTTTTTTCCTCCAGGAATTTTTATAGATTTTATGACCTGTGCCATCTTCAAGCCCTGTGATGATGTAGCAAAAAAAGCGGAATAATAAGCCGGGTCAGAGATTCACTCCACTTTCCCGTTTGATACTTTCACTGAGCATCCTGTAAATCTTTTGAAGGGAAGGTTCCTGTTTCAGCATTTTCAAATGTTCTTCCAGGATTTTTGTGTCACCGCGTTTTGCCGGACCTGTCTGGGCATCATGCGGTGTCAGTTTGATGGCTTTGATAACTGTTTCATGAAGCAGTGGTCCGAGCAATGGAAAAGGGATATTTTTTTTCTTCAAGACATTTTCAGCAAGTACAAAAAGATGGTTACTGAAATTATTGGCAATGACAGCAGCAAGGTGAACAGTTTTGCGGTCGGCAGAAGTCATTTCAAATACGAAGGGAGAAACAGAATACGCGACTGCATTAATCGCTGCAAGTACTTTTGCATTGGATGACTCAATCAAAAGAGGCACTTCCTTAAAATTAAGATCTCTCTCTTTGGAAAATGTTTGTAGCGGATAAATAACTCCATGGTTGATAAACCTTTTCCCGAATACATTTATTCCAATTGATCCTGATGTATGGATAATGATTTTATTTTGCACAGACAGCGATTTCAGTAAGCCTTTTACAGCATGGTCGCTGATTGAAACAATGTACAGGTCTGCAACGGGAAGGATGCTTTTTACGTCAGTTGTGGATTTGCTTTTTAATTTCTCTGAAAGGCTCCTTGCTGACGATTCTGACCTGCTAAAGACCTGTACAATTTCATGCTTTGCCTTTTTCAAGGCCAAACCGAAATGGGTGGCGACATTTCCCGCTCCTATCAATACAATTTTCATTGAGTATTAATGGATTTTGAGCCCACAGTTTTTATTCGTTGCCTGATGGCCAGGAATGTTCCTATTATCATCAGGATGCAACCCATCCACAAAATATTGATGCCGGGAAATATGATGGCCTTCATGATGATGAATTCTTTCTTGTTTGCTTTCTTTTCTGCAACCATAAGTTCAAGTTTGCCTGTGGAAGGATCGATTTTTCCAAAAGTGAACTTCAGTCCAAGCGTATCAAGCTGTGTTTCCTTTGAAAAAACTTCCATGTCTTGAATGATGAACAAAGGTTCGGTGTGGTACACGTTTTTATTGATGTCTTCCACCC
>JBDTTM010000036.1:0-17537 GCA_039930605.1 Bacteroidota bacterium | reverse complement strand
AATCCATCATAAGAGATACGCCAGTTAGGTTTTGGTATTTTCGGAAAGCGTTCTGTTGATCTTCCATCTGGGGATTTTCCGGCATAAGCAGCCAGGAATGCATAGGTAAGCACTTCCTGTTGGGTTGGTCCATAACCATTCTTATAGCCTGGAATGGTATCAACATCAATTGTTGAGGCCGGGTTGGCGTTGCCAAGCAATTGAGAAACCGATGGCCTGTAAGTATCAAAATTCTGGAAATTCCTATTGCTGTAATCCTTTGCATCTTTAATGAAAGAAGTATTCCATGTCAAATATGAAATGCTAAAACTCCCCTGCTCTGTCGGACTGAAGCTATGGAAATCTCCATCAGGGTCGGCACGGAAATATTCGCTCTTAATGATCGAATAATTCCTGTTAAAGCTCACATCAATCTTTAAACTCTTTATAGGTTCAATCGAAATCCGTCCGGTCAGGTTTTGCAAATTCGTAGTGATGTACTGGGAGTTCAGTGCTGTGTCTGTCGTTATCCAGTGGTGTCGTATGGCATCAGGCCGAAGATCCTGCTGGCTTCCGAAAATAAATCCCCACCCTGGAGCATTTGATGATCCTGCCGTCGGGAACTGATCATTTGTATAGTCGAAATTGGTACCCAGGTATTGCGGCTTCGGAATAAATCCGGGAACCATCGTTCCATTCGTTTCACTATACGTTCCCTGCACGGATTTTACGCTCGTCAACAACGAGAAGAAACCGCGCAACACAGGCTCCATCGGATTTTTCTTCAGCGTGCTATCAGCTTTTGCCTTTGCAATTGAATCGGTCGGTTGTTTCGGCTTCACCCTGACATCCCGGTTTAGCGGACGTGCAGCTTGTTTAGGCAATGTATATTTTCGGATCAGCTTGGACTTATTATATAGAGAACTTAAATTCAGGTTGCCGTTGTAATTAATGGTCTGTGCATTCTGAATAGTATTTTTGAATGAATTCACTTCAAATTGATCATCTGTATTCTCCACCAACGCGAGCGATCCTGCCGTCCACCTGTAATCCCCGCTGTACCTTACGCTTGCTGTAATCCAATCCACTAACGGAATTTTATTCAGCGGAATGTTGTATGTCACATTCGAAACGTGATGATAATTTTTCATCCGACCGAGATTTTTCAGATTCGTTCTTACGGAATCTTTTTCATCCTGTGTATCCAATCTTCCCGGTGGCTCATCGATATCAGCCAGTACATCTGCATTGAAATCAAACTTGAGTGACTTTGTAAGATCCCAGTTGAGTCCGTAGAAGCGGCTCATCCGGTAGGTTTTGAAAAAAGTAGGATCAATAATAAAGTTAAGCCCCGTATTATTCCGTAACTGCTGCTCACTGTACATCCTGTCAATAACAGCACGTACAGATAAACTGGAAGGTGCATAGTTAAAGTTAAAATCCTTGATCAGCTTCAGGTAAGGAGATGACAAAAATTTCGCTTTCTTAAAAGGCTCCACAGGTTTCGGCTGATTGCTGAATGCATAACCCAAAATTCCCTGGTATGTTTTTGTCAGGCTATACTCTATGTCGTAGTTCCTGTGATAAATTTCTGTGTACGCATAAGTAGCACTCAGATTTTCGATGTCGTAAATATGACTCTTGCCTGCAGCTTTTCCGGTCTTGGTCTTCTTGACATTCGTAAAATTTAAACTCTTTCTTCGCGTATAATCCTGGCTGGAGTGAATGAGCGAATCCCTCGTTTCGCTTGGAGCGCCCTCTACCCCTTTCGTATAAAGTACGTCAGGATCCAGCGGCGTGTATTGTGGTTTTACATAATCCTCAGCATACTCAAAGAATACCGGAATCTTGATTCCTGTTTTTTCAGGAATAAATTTTCCGAGTTCCATTGATGTCGTGATGTCATAAGACGTCTTGTCTTCCTTGTCACGTTCATTCACACGCTTCTCAAGGCTTCCCCATCCTGCTGTACTGTGACTTCCCACCAATGAAACATTACCGAGGTCAGCGAGCTTCGCCTGTACACGTGCAATGGCAGCCCATCCGCCTTTTTCATCAAACCCGGAAAGCCGTAGTTCATTCACCCAAACCTCTCCACATAAATCAAGACCGTTCGAATTATTCGCTTCCTTCGGATTGCGCAAACCAATCATGATCACGCGGACATTGCTCAGGTTTGGAGATCCTTTAATCGTAATCCTTTTGTCTGTTGCAGGTCCGGTGTAACGCGGATACGGAGTTAACAATGTAACAGAAGGATCATTTACCATTGCAGCATTGCGTTCTGTCTTTTTATTTACAAGGTCATCAAGATTTATCTCAAGGTTGTTTTGTTCCGGCCAGATGTGATCGGGATTTAATTCTCCGGGGTTCGTGATATACAACGGAATTTCATACTCGTAATAGTTGTCTACAAAATCACTTCCTATCCGGACAAATGCCGTCATGTCTTTGTCTGCGAGCGGATGCAAATCGTCTGAAGATTCTGCATGGATATACATCTTCAGCTTTTTATAGGTGCGAATATCAAGCTGCGTCGTTTTATACGCCGCGCGGGAATCTCCATCTTTCAGTTTGCAAACCTTCATTGTCAATGACTGCTCATTCAGATTTGCAAGTTGAGATGTAGAAATGTCACGTTCCCGTTCAATGCCCGGAGGTAAAACATAATTGACCGGCTGACGACTGCTGTTCTCCTCCACACTTACATAAGAAAGATCGAATGAAGTATTGCCGGGATATTCAGGAATCGGATCGAACTCACCCGGCTGAATCAAACTGTTATCATACTTGCGCCAATCACCTCTCAGGAATTCCATCTTCGCAAAACGCAGAATCACGGGTTTGCTGAAACCACGCATAAACAAACGGATGGCATTGATATAAGTAAGATTGGGAGCACCAACTGTTTTATCCGGCTCCCTGATTGGAATTTTAATCTGGTACCACCATACTTTTTTTCCTGTTTGACCATTCGGTAATCTGGGAACATCACCCAATACTTTATCGGTGATAAAATTCTGTCCCACATTCATTTTGTTCGGACGCAGATCAAGATGATATTGTAAATATTGTTCATCGGAATTCAATGTGTAATCCCTGTTGAGATCTTCAAAATCAGGATTTTGATTTCCAAGTGCCCTGTAGCCGTCTACATCATCAGTAGGCGTATTGCCCTGCATGTTGTTGTATTTCTTATAACGATCTAACGGAGAAAGATCTGCATTGTTATAAGTATTACCCTGGAAATAATGGAAGTCGTCAGTGCTAGGATCAGTCTGCGCAGAGCTAAAAGCTGCTGATCCTCCACCCACAATAGCCTGCAATGAATTTAAATAAGTGGAATAAAAATTTTGTTCTTCTCCATCATTCAATCCGTCTAATCCAACGTCCTGCCTTAATCGGTTCGAAGCAATAAAATCAAAGTTGTATCCGATTTGTGGGAGATCAGGGTCTGGATACTTTCCCCATATACCTGCAACAGGAGGATTCGGATCATTATCTGCAGTGATTCCATTTTCATAACACTTATGATTGTCACGCAAAATGTCTTCTGAAATATCACCAATGTTAATGTAAAACTCCCCGCCGGATGAGTCTGTATTCAAAGATCCCTCTGCAAAAGGATCCATGACCCAAAATTGCAGGAACTCAATATTTGCATTTTGAAAATCAGTCGTTTCAATCCTGCGCATGATACCACCCCAGCGTGATTCAGGATTCTTGAGCGATCCATCAACATCAACACCGGCAGTACGTCCCGGTAAAGGATCGGCATCAAAATTATACGGTCCTCTTTCACCCGGATAAAAAGCAAGATTCGTACAAATGATTGATCGTGGTCCGCTGCTTTGAGATTTGTTCGGAAAAATTTCCGGCTCCTGCACATCACGTACAAAGTTGTTGCTCATTTCATCATCGCTCACATCATCAGGTGTAGCGCTGTTCCTGCTCTGAAATAAGTTGTCCATATAATACCAGGCAAACTTTGCACGGTTCATACCATTGATCAATGAATCATAATCTTCCGGGAAAAGGTCTGTTTGATTTTTAGGTGTGCTTGCCAGCATCCATTGACCGGGATTTTTAATATCAAGAGGTGTAATGGCTCCTTCGAAATCATCAATATAAGAAGTACCTGCAGCACCAACTGCATTGGAGTGGCCGGGAAACAGTCTTGCAGTTTCACCACTCACTGTAATTGTTGAAACTTCCTTTGTGGTATACAATGGAAGTTTGTCGAGGAGATTGGTTAAAAATCTTGAGTCTGTACGATAAGTTGCATCAGCACCAAGGATTGTATTTGAAATCGGCTCATCCCCATAATTTACTTTTTGTGTAATCGGGCGCTCGCCAAGGTGAAGAATTGTTCCACCTACAATGAAATCTTTATTAAAGGTATAGTCGAAGCGCGCACCATACATTGTTTTGGTCTGTATGTTAAAGAGTGACTGGCTTTCAAGGGAAATCGAAATCGGTGTATTTGATTTCAACAATGCTTCATTGATAATCTTTACACGACCTAAAGTGTAGTCAACAGTGTAGTCAGCTCCCTCAGTGAGCTGTCTGCCACCTGCAGTAACTTTTACAGATCCCGGTGGAACATTTACTGCGTTGAGTGGAATGTCACTGCCGACAGAAGATTGATAACTTCCCTTCAGGCTGAACTTATTCCGCTCGGCCTGTTGTTGCGCAATAACGCGCGTGGTATCATACAATGCCTGGTAAACATACCGGTCGGCGATTGTATTACCTCCGGGCGGACAAAATTTTGAGCGCAAGTAACTACCGAAAGGTTCGAGCACTGGAAAAATAATTCTTCCATTAGATGCATTAATGGTGATGCCTTCCTTCCAGTCAAAAACTCCATCCGGCTGTGGATCTCCGTTTGCATTCAATTTATCCAGCCCCAAAACTTTAATCAAAGGAATACCTTTGACGTCATCGCATCCTTCAGGAATGTAATTTACAAAACCACCAAGCCTGTCATCCTGGAACACAACATCTAAACGAAACTGTTCCTGTTTCAATTGGTACCCGCCGAGGTTATAAACGTTCTTCATCATTAAATCCCATGTGAAAAAAGATGGGTCTATTGATGTGCTGCGAAGGAGCTTTACGAAAATAGCACTCGAACCTGTGATACCAGATGTGGAAAGTTCCCCAACGTGGTACACCTGCCCGTTCAGGGTATACTCATATGCAACGGCAAGAACCTGGTCGGAACCCAATTCACTGTTCAATGAAATATATCCCAACTGCTCATTCACTGTATATTCGTTTGCAGACAACAAGCGTGCATTCTCCTGTGTAACATAGTTGCGGCCTGCCTGGAATCCGAAATTATTCAGCGTATTATTGGCAATGCCTATACTGCTGCGCATCGCGGGAATACTCCCAGCAATTTGAGTATATAGATCATTCGCAGCATTGTCCGGATATGTACCTACCGCATTTAAGAGTGGAGTGATATTGGTCGTTTCTCCCAAATCTGCAATGGCGATGATATTTCGTGTTGCATCATTTGTACGAGTACTTCCTTTGTTGCGCATCCATACTTCTATCCTGGTAATATTAACTCCGCTGCGGATCTGGTTGATATCCTTCAGCGCAGTTTCATATTGATTGCGGAAATATTGCGAGAGAAAGAAATGGCGGTTGGCTTCATATTGGTCGCCTTTGATTTCAAACTTGGTTGTCTGCGCACCGCCTTTCACTTCTATGGTCTGTGACTTTCCTTTTTGCTGGCTGAAGACTCCCGTTACCATCAACCGTCCAAATTGCAACTGTGTTTTAATTCCGAACAAACTCTGGCTACCCTGTATCAACTGGCTGTTGAGAGGCAGCGTTACATTTCCTGCCTCAATCTTTTTGATGATGTCATCTTCATAACCCGTGTATTCGAGTTTCATTTTGTTTTCGAAGTCGAATGTCGCCTGGGTATTGTAGTTAACCGCCAGTTTCATCTTATCCCCGATGTTTGCTGTTACATTCATCTGGATATTTTCATTGAATTCGAAAGTAGTTACACTGCGCTGACGTTCAGGCAATGCAGGATTCTGATTCTTCTGGTTCTTCAATGCAAAGGTGAGTTCAGCAGAACCCTGTGGACGGATGTCTATAGTATTCCCACCAAAGATGCGGTCGAAGATGACGCTGTTGATGACCAGCTTCGGAGCAAATGATTTTTTATGCAATTCATCTTCTTCACTGGCTCTCTGTTTCCAATATTCCTTAGTGGACTTATCAAACTCATGCTCGCGGAATTCTTCAAAAGTGAGGTATGACGGACTTCTGTAAAACTGTTTACCAATGTGTTCGCTGATGTTATATTGATTCTCTACCGGGTCATATTCAACGCTGTCTGTGATATTGGAAGGATCACCCATGATGAGCGGACTGGTACCCGATGGTTCATTGTATTTATCTGAAATACGGTCATGAATCGGGTAGCGCAATTGCGTAGAATCGCTGTCAACCGGACTTACAACAGGAACAGGTTCAACCAGGTCACTTTCCGGTTTCACAGTACCCCATGCGCCGATCACGGAACAAACAATACCGACTCCTAAACTATAACGAATAAAATGTTTCAACTAACTTCAAATTTTAAGCTATGTATGATTTTCCGTTGCCGAAAATAATTCCAATAACCTTTTCATTGGTAAAGATTCAAAAAAGTTTTCAGAAGCAAAACCGATCTACAGGTTTGAAATACGCTTTTGATAATAGCGGTTTTCAACCGTATGTTTTTTGACTTTTATAGCTTGATTGTAATCCGTTTACATGGTTTTAAGTGCTTTTCTGATCAAGTCCTCCACACTCATGGTGGGTTGATCTCGAAGAATCTGGTCTACTGTTTTATCAACTGCCTGTCGACCAAATCCAAGCGTTAACAATGCACTCATGGCTTCATCTTTAATTTTTAAGTGACTGACGATACTTTTCACGGGACCGTCTTTCTTCAATTTATCTTTCAATTCCAGGATCATTCGCTGCGCAGTTTTTTCCCCGATTCCTTTTACTGTTTTCAACCGCACAACATCAGCATTTACGATACAGGAAAGAATTTCCGCAGGGTTCATGGATGATAAAATCATGCGTGCCGTCGAAGCTCCTACTCCGCTTACAGAAATCAGGTTTCTGAACAATTTCCTTTCGTCTTCGTCGGCGAAGCCGAATAACGTATGGGCATCCTCATTTATTTGAAGGTGTGTAAAAACCTTGCACTCCTCTTTATCAGGAATCGCCGAATAAGTATTCAATGAAATGTTGACGAAGTACCCGACTCCAGCACATTCAATAATGATGTAAGCCGGATTTTTTTCTACCAGCCGGCCATGAAGATGATTGATCATGAAAGCAATTCCGTTTTAATGTACGAAGAACGGAATTTTCGCCAAACCAGCGTGCAATTACATGAAGGAGATATTATTATTTAACCGAAAAATGGTTCTGTCCCTGAAGCTGTTAAACCGCAAATATTAATATTGTTCTTTGCTGTTTGGAAAATCTTTTTTCTTCACGTCAACGATATACTTTCCAACTGCTTTCTTGATGTCATCATAAAGCGACATATAACGTCTTAAGAATCGCGGGCTGAACTCATGCGTGATACCGAGTAAGTCGTGGGTCACGAGCACCTGGCCATCTACCAATCCCCCGGCACCGATACCAATAATTGGTACATCCACTTCCTTTGCAACCGAGCCCGCCAACGATGCCGGAATTTTCTCTAGCACAATTGCAAAGCATCCTATTGAGTCTAAAAGTTTTGCATCTTCCATCAAGCGGATTGCTTCTTCTTTTTCTTTCGCGCGGACTACATAAGTTCCAAATTTATAAATGCTTTGTGGCGTAAGTCCGAGGTGCCCCATCACAGGAACACCCGCCGAAAGTATCCGTTCAATTGATTCCTTTACTTCTCTGCCGCCTTCTAGCTTCACAGCATGTGCGCCACTTTCTTTCATGATTTTGATTGCCGAGTTCAATGCTTCTTTGCTGTTTCCCTGGTACGAACCGAATGGAAGGTCCACCACAACCAATGCGCGTTTTACCGCACGGACTACGGAAGAGGCATGGTAAATCATCTGGTCAAGTGTGATTGGCAAGGTGGTTTCATGACCGGCCATTACGTTTGAAGCGGAATCCCCGACCAGTAAAACATCCACGCCTGCAGCATCCAGAATTTTGGCCATGGAAAAATCATAAGCCGTCAGCATGCTTATTTTTTCCCCTCGCTTTTTCATCTCCTGCAAGGTGTGTGTTGTAATCTTCTTATCTTCTGCTTTTGCGGTTGACATAA
Source organism: Bacteroidota bacterium (assembly GCA_039930605.1). Classification (GTDB taxonomy): domain Bacteria; phylum Bacteroidota; class Bacteroidia; order AKYH767-A; family 2013-40CM-41-45; genus JAPLDB01. The sequence continues at coordinate 9,253 of JBDTTM010000036.1, read as the reverse complement.
TTATTCTTCAATAGATTTTTGTAAATAAAGTGCGCTTAGAATTCGCTATTGCTTCGGTTGCTCCGGAGGAATGGCTCGATTGGCTCTAGCTGTGCGCAATTGTTTTTTTACCAGGACCAGGGAATCCCGCAACACCTGGTTTTCCAGTTTCAGGCTGCTCACCTGCCCTATTAATTTTATAATGACATCTGATGTGCCTGTTGAGCCGGCTGCATCTGCAACACCGGTACCCGAATGCGCCTGGTTTTGTCCTGATGCGTCAGGCGATGGATTCCCTGCATCACCTTTTACAACTTTAACAGTTATGAAATCCACACGTGCTTTGGTTGATGCACCTATTGCAATTCCGATATCTCCCGACTTGTATGCAATCTCTGTAAATGACAAAAGGTATTTCGCATTTACATACACATCATAGTTTCTCTTAGCTGTTTTGATTTCAATAATATTAAATTGGCCAAGTGAATTCAATGCACCCGACTCCACCCATCCACCTGTTTTGATATCTCCTGTAAGGAGTTTAAAACTTAGGCCCACAAGCTGCTTCAGCCGGTATTGTCCCTTCGCATTGAACTCGAAAATAAATGCGCCGGAAGCATCTCCCTGTGCCATGAAGATTAAACCGGCAGAAGCGTCCGGATTTTTTGATTCTTCAAGTTTAATGGAAGCTGTTAAACTGAAAGCCTGCAGTTCATTTTTCCATTTAGGAAAAATTGAATAACCGTTCACCGGATTCTTTCTTCTTAATAAATATGATCCGTCCTGAATAAGGAATAAATTATCAGAAGTGCTCATGTTACGCCAGTTATCTTTATCATCATCAAACTGGTCGTCGAATACAGGCACTGTGAATTCTTCTTTGATCAGCTGCGGCCTGGCATGCAAAGGGATCAATAGAAAAACTGCATAAAAAAACAACACACGAAACCTTTTTTCCATAGAATCAGAATCTTCCCGCATCAAACCTACATGATTTTTTTCAATGCACAAGCAATACAGATTTGAAGATGGGCAGATTTGAAAATTTGTAAATTATGAATTCAGTATTCCAGCGGTATTTAATTTTCCTTTGGTGTATGCTATTCCTTATTAACATTTTTATATCGATGATTTTTTTAGCTTTGCAACCCAATGAAAAAGGCCGGCATCATTTTTATTTTAACAGGCTTCCTATTCGGCTGCTCAACAGACTTCGATACAATTGCACCGTGGAAAGAAACCATGGTTGTTTATGGCTTTCTCAACCCCAACGACAGCATTCAGTATATCCGTATCAGCAAGGCATTCCTGGGAGAAGGCAATGCATTGGTGATGGCTCAACAGGGCGACTCGATTTATTATGGAGATGTGCTTGACGTAAAGATGGAAAGGTTTATACATAATGCCTTAGTGGAATCTCATGCGCTGATCAAGGTCGACACGATTCCAAAAGATACCAATGGAGTTTTCAGTGCGCCACACCAGGAAGTTTATGCATACACCTTTGACATGCATTCGTCCACAACCAACGATGGCAGTATTTACAAACTCACAGTTACAAACCGGTCTACAGGAAATGTGGTAACTGCGTCGACAAAAATCATCGAAGACTTCCTGATTACAACCCCGAACTCTACTGCATCCTATAAATTTAATTCTCCTTTAGGAATTACCTATAAAGTGATTTCAAGTAAACTGGGAAGGGTTTATGGTATCACTCAAAAAATAAATTATGTCGAGATTAATACGGTCACGAATGATACAGTTACCAAGAGTATTGATTGGTACCTAAGCGATAAAGTTGCCATTCCTGATGTTGAAGGTGAAATCCGTTTCCCGTTTGCATCCAGCGACCTGTATCGTTTACTTGGCGATAACATCTCAGTGGATCCAAACAAGTCACGTCACCTTGCGGCAAACCCCATTGATGTATATGTCTCATCAGGAACAGAAGAACTTTATACCTACATGCAGGTCTCTCAACAAAACACCGGTATCGTGCAGGACAAACCGCTGTATACCAATATCGTGAATGGTATCGGTCTTTTCACCTGCCGTAACACCCGTAAAATAAGCATTCATCTTCATCCAGATGCCTATGCTGCACTGGATACCAGCGGATATACCAGAAACCTCAATTTTACACATTAGGGCAGATTTATTTCAACCTCTGCCATTATTGCATGTTCATGGCAGGTGGCATAATGGTTGACAAAACGGTGAAGTAAAATTTCAATTAATTTAAAGACAATAAATATGAAAAAAGTAATAGGTATTGACCTTGGTACAACCAACAGCTGCGTTGCCGTAATGGAAGGAAATGAGCCGGTTGTTATTCCAAACAGCGAAGGTCGCAGAACAACTCCATCAATTGTAGCATTCCTTGATAATGGTGAACGCAAAGTGGGAGACCCTGCCAAGCGCCAGGCTATCACCAATCCACAGAATACGATTTCTTCTATTAAACGATTTATGGGGGAAACTTTCGACCGTGTAACAAAAGAAGCGGAACGTGTTCCTTACAAAGTAGTGAAAGGTGAAAACAATACACCTCGCGTACAGATCAACGATAGGATGTATACTCCCCAGGAAATTTCTGCCATTGTTCTGCAGAAGATGAAGAAGACTGCGGAAGATTATCTCGGGCATGAAGTGAATGAAGCCGTGATCACAGTTCCTGCGTATTTTAATGATTCACAACGCCAGGCAACAAAAGAAGCAGGCGAAGTAGCAGGTTTGAAAGTGTTGCGCATCATCAATGAACCGACTGCAGCCGCACTCGCTTACGGCCTCGATAAAAAACACAAAGACGAAAAGATTGCCGTATTTGATTTGGGTGGAGGAACTTTTGATATTTCTGTACTCGAACTTGGCGATGGCGTTTTCGAAGTGAAGTCAACCAATGGTGATACACATTTGGGTGGTGATGACTTCGACCAGAAAGTGATTGACTGGCTGGCAGACGAATTCAAGAAAGACGAAGGTCTTGATCTGAAGAAAGATCCAATGGCTTTACAACGTTTGAAAGAAGCTGCGGAAAAAGCAAAGATTGAACTTTCGAGTTCCACAGAAACGGAGATCAACCTCCCCTATATTATGCCCGTGGACGGAGTACCTAAGCACCTTGTAAAAAAACTCACACGAGCCAAGTTCGAGCAACTTTGCGATGACCTGATCCAGCGTACCCTCACTCCATGTAAGAAAGCATTGGAAGATGCAGGCATTCAGCCAAGCCAGATTGATGAAGTTATCCTGGTTGGTGGATCAACACGTATTCCTGCGATACAGGCATTGGTTGAAAAATTCTTTGGTAAGACTCCACATAAAGGCGTAAACCCTGATGAAGTAGTTGCCGTTGGTGCAGCCATTCAAGGTGCAGTATTGACCGGTGAAGTAAAGGATGTACTGCTGCTGGATGTTACACCACTTAGTATGGGAATTGAAACGATGGGAAATGTGTTCACCAAAATGATTGAATCGAACACAACTATTCCGACCAAGAAAACGGAAACTTTCAGCACTGCAAGCGACAGCCAGCCAAGTGTGGAGATCCACATCCTGCAAGGTGAACGTTCTATGGCGAAGGACAACCGCACGATCGGAAGGTTCCACCTGGATGGTCTTCCACCTGCCCCACGTGGAGTTCCGCAAATTGAAGTGACTTTCGATATTGATGCAAATGGAATCCTCCATGTTACTGCAAAAGATAAAGCGACAGGTAAATCACAGAACATTCGTATTGAAGCCAGCAGCGGACTGAGTGACGCAGAAATCAAAAAGATGAAAGCTGAAGCTGAAGCAAATGCAGAAACCGATCGCAAGTCAAAAGAAGAAGTTGAAAAAATTAACCAGGCAGATCAGCAGATTTTCCAGACTGAAAAGCAGCTGAAAGAATATGGCGACAAACTTTCGACCGGAAATAAAGAAGCGATACAAAAAGCTTTAAGTGAGTTGAAAGACGCACATAAGGAACGAGACCTTGGAAAAATCGAAACTTCCATGACTACCCTCAATGCTGCGTGGCAGGCTGCAAGTGAAGAAATGTATAAGGCGACTCAGAATGCAGGCGGAACCGCAGGAGGTCCTGCCGATGCGAATACGCAGCAACCGAACCAGGGCAGTGAGCAAAAAGCTGATGGCGACGTTACTGATGTAGATTTTGAAGAAGTAAAAGAAGACAAGAAATAAGAAGTCTTACATTATTGAATATCAAAGGGAGCCCGCAACGGTTCCCTTTGTTGTTTACAGCGGTGAATTCTTTTCTTTGACATAACACCTTGCTCCAAACAGATTCATATCTACATTTCGCATGAGCCTGTTGTAATAGTCCTGTTTGGGAAGATAATAGATGTCGTAACCTTTACCGATAAAATAAAGCAAAGAATCCTGCTTGATGTAATCGCAGATCTGGATATCCAACTCAGAAACATTTTTTCGCTGCAGGTACAATTGGTAGTACCATCGTCCGCATACAAGTACTGATTTTCTTCTGAGTGTATCAAAAGACTGCAGGAGTTCAGCAGTGTACTTCATGCCATTTTCCCTTCTTGATTCGTATGAAAGGATCGGGCCATCAAGCACATCAACACTTAACTTCTCTTCTCCCTGGTTAAAGATAAAAGAAAGCGATGAAGCAGACGCTGCATCTTCTCTTTCAACCGGACTGATATTGAAAAAAAAAGAAGAGAGAATAAGCATCAAAGCCAGAAACCCGAATGCTTTGCTATAGAGGTATTTCCCGAAAATAAGAATTACAAATGGAATTATCGGGATGAGGTATCCTGATTCCATTGGCAGTTTTAAAAATGCAATGATGTATAAGTCAATGGCAATGAGCCAGGCAACAACATACTTTTCATTGATACTTCTTGGAAACAAATACTTGCGGGCCCTCACTGTATTCGGAAGAAAAAAAACAGTGACAGAAATAAACAGTGCCAGCAATCCTACCAAACCCCAGGTTTCTATAAAAAATTTATACAACACTTTCGAAATGGAAGGATAGGGAAGATCGTAGTACATGAAGAACTGGCTTCCATACTTTGAGTAAACCGGATAAAATAAAAGTGCAGCAATAAAAATGCTGGTCAATGTGAATTTCAGTAACCGAAGAATATTCTTTTTCCGTTCTCCAGTCTGCAAAATCATGATGGCGTAAGGAATCAGCATGGCGCCACTGGTAATCCGGCAACCTATCGCCAATCCCAGGAAAACACCTGCCATGATTGCATTGTACCGGGATACGCTATATAAACTAATCAACAAAAATGAAAGCGCCCACACATAATCAATAGTAGTCGTGCTGTTGATGTAAATGATCGGAACAAAAGCAAGCGCAGCAGATGCAAGAAAAACATATTTAAATTTCCAGGTCTTCAGCGTCAATGCAAAAAACAAAATACCGATGGTACTGATGATGGCAGTCAGCAGGTTGAGTCGCCACGCATATCCATTGTAAAATAGCGAACATATTAATTCCTGCACCGGATACCCGGGAAACCTGGAAACGGCATAGCTGCCTGTTTGTGAAATATCGCGCGCAGTAATTGCAACAGACCATGAATCGCCATCCAGCCCATAACCTTGTGAAAGGAACGGGATGCGCGAGAGAAAAATAATCAGCGCAAAGAGCCAGAACTTAAAAGAATCAGATTTGAAGAATCGTTCCAATATTAAAACGGGGTAATATAAGATACCATGTTCGCGGAATAAACAGCGGACGACGGTGGTGAAAATGATTTAATCAAAAGATTGTCGCGTCAAAGATGGAAAATATTCCTGCAGTACATTCTATTAAAGCCTGGAACTGTGAACCACAAACTGTGAACTACTGTAATTAAAAATCTTTAGCATCAAGCTGGCTCATGAAATACATGATCCTTCCACTCTTCTTAATAATATATGGTGTTGGTTTCGCCGGCGACCACCGGCGGGGGTCTGGGAGTACTGCAGCGATTAAGGAGGCCTCCCTGATTGATAATTTCTTTGCAGGCTTATGAAAATATTCCTGCGCTGCAGCTTCTGCACCATAAACCCCCTCTCCCATTTCAATTACATTCAGGTACACTTCCATAATTCTTTTCTTACTCCAGAAAACTTCGATTAAAAATGTAAAGTAAACTTCGAATCCTTTTCGAATCCAGCTCCGTGCCGGAAACAGAAAAACATTCTTGGCAGTCTGTTGACTGATTGTACTTGCGCCCTTCAGCTTTTTACCTTTATGCCTTTCATTATATTCACCTGCCTTTTTGATTGCTTTAAAATCGAAACCGAAATGTTCTTCGAAGTTCTGATCCTCTGCAGCCATCGCTGCGAGTGGCATGGCGCTGCTCATTTCTTCAATTGAGGTCCAGTCTTTTTTCAGTTTCAGTTTTTTATCCGTTGAAAAAAGCTGACCCCCGCACCGCAATAACATCAATGGAGTAAAGGGAACCGGTATAAATCTGAACATAATAACAGAGGCAATGCTGAGGATTAAAAACCACTTGATTATTTTTACAACCAGCTTCCAGGCCCTTTTCAGAAAAGATTTCACAGCCCAAACAAAGGCATTGAACGGATAACTTTAAGCATGAACTTTTGCAGTTATGAACACTTTTACCTACAAATTCCAGATTTTCACCAACCTATTAGGCCGTTGGCCAAAAAAAGCATCCTTTTATTAACAATTGCTTGATAAGTTGAATTTTCTTTTGAAGATTTCAGAACTGTTAGAAATATGTTAATTCAGAAACACACACTTTTCAACATTTATTTTAGTTTTTGACTTTATACGTTAGTATTAATTTTTCCATCACCCCGAACAATCAAAATTATTTACCAAACATAATTAACTTAAACAACTATTAGTATGAAACAACAAATTACAAAATTGTTCCTTGTTTTTTTGATAGGAATAATGACAATGGCCGATGTATTTGGTCAGTGCCCAATTACAGTAGTGACTAATAATGGATCCACCTCTGGAAACGGACGTGCGCCAAATTCGAGATTCAGGTCTGGCAAAGGCGTGTATATTATCTCTGCCGCGGAGCTTGCAGCTGCCGGATTAGCGCCTGGAGTCCTAACGGGTATTGAATGGCTAAATCAGGTTGCTCCAGGATTAGCAGCTACCGGCACTTTAGCATTGTATCTTGAAAACTCGTCTAATACTTTTAATAGTAAAAGCACAAATTTTGCAACCGCTATTACTGGTATGAGTCAGGTATATGGTGCTGCTTATACCATACCGAATACTCTTGCTTACGGAGTTACGTTTAGCGGTTTCCCAACATTTACCTATACTGGTGGGGCTATTTATGTTGCGTGGGATTGGGCCTATTGTTCAGGTACACTTTCCGCTGCACAAGTTATTTTTTGCAATACTGCATTGGTAGGCGGTTTTAACTCATTGCTTAGTGGACAAACAGCTGTTACCTGCACTACTGCAATCACACTTGCTTCTTCTGCATTCCGGGCACACACTTCTTTTGCTATTCTAAGTCCGGCAAATGATGCAGCGGTTTCTAACCTGTATACCTTAGGGACATTGGCTTTGGGTTATTCTACGAATCACGTTGTTACGGCAAAAATCACAAATGTTGGAACTAATCCATTAGTGAATTATCCTTGTACTTTAAGTATAACAGGTGCCAACACTTTTTCTGATATTCAACTTGTAAACATTCCGTCTTGTGGATCAGGTATTGTCACGTTTTCGCCATTTACTCCAACTGCTATTGGTAGTAATACCGTTGCAGTATCAGTGGCTAGTGATGATAACAATTTAAATAACTCATTAAGTATTGTACAGACCATTTCTGCAGCTTCCATTGGATATAAATACCCGGGAGCAAATACAAACGGTGTTGGTTTTAATCCTCCGGCTTTTGGCGATTTTATTGCTAAGTTTCAATATGCAGGAAATTTTGGTGATGCTGATACAATTGGTGATATTAAAACAGACTTTACTACTACGGGAATTGATTATCAAATTGTAGTATTCAATTCAGATGGCATTGGAGGGGTTCCGGGAACACTTCTTTACAATAGTGCAACACTGCAAACAGCGGGAATAGGTTCATTCTTTGATAATCCGGATATCATTGTCACACAGGATTATTATATTGGTATTCGCCAGTTGTCTTCTGCACTTGCTAATGTTGGATTTGCTTATCAAACAGAAAACCCTGTTCGCACCGGAGCATTCTATTTTACTCCAAGCAGCATTCCTCCCTGGGTTCCATTCGAACCGAACAATTCCTTCCGTCTTTCAATAGAGGTTAAATTATATCAACCTTTGCCTCCTGAGTGTGCTATTAGTATGGTCCCTGTAAGTGGAGGTAATGTTTGCAGCACAACTCCAACCCTTACCTGGGCAAGTGGTGGCGGTGGCCCAATAGGGTATAAAATTACCTTGGGCGATAATGCTCCAAACTACGATAATATTGCAAACAATCTTGATTTAGGTTTAGTAACGAGTTATACTCCTCCTGCCTTAACTCAGGGGAATACATATGGTTGGAAAATTAATCCATACAATGCTGTAGGTGATGCATCTTGCTCTTCTCAACTTTTCACCGTTCTTGGTACACCTAATGGAGATAACCAGGCATTGGCAATTACACTTAGCCTGCCTGCTACTGTTTCAGGAAATAATTTATCATCGAATTGCTTTACTGATGTTTACACAATTGCAAATACAAATGGTAACGCATCTCCTGATGTTTATTACAAAATCCATACAGGCGCTTGTACTGACGCCCTCACCATATCACTTTGTGCTTCTGCGGGAACAATGGATACCTATGTTCACCTGCTGGACGAATTCGGAGCAGAGGTTGCCGGTGATGATGACGGCTGCGGAGGAGTTGGAGTTCCTTCACTGATTAATCAGCAAGCAGTGAACCCTGATAAAGATTATTACATCGTTGTTGAAGGATTTGACGTTACGCAAGTAACATATTCAATGTCTGTATCTGAATTCGATCTTATTCCCCAGGTTACCTCACCTGCTGTTACAACGGTTGGTCCGCTTTGCGAATCAGGAACACTTGACATTGATGCAGGTACTTCACCTGCCGGTTCTTATTCTTATGCATGGACTACGCCGGATGGATTTGCGCCGGGTAACGTTGTATCCTTTCAAAGAACGAGCATCAATCCCAGTATGAGTGGCAGTTATTCTGTAATTGTAACTTCTGCAAGTGGTTGTATCTCTAGCGGAAACGTTTCTGCAACAATCAATAACCGTCCAACAGCTTCCCCTACAGCAGATCCAGCATTTTGCGCGGGT
>JBDTTM010000035.1:0-17707 GCA_039930605.1 Bacteroidota bacterium | reverse complement strand
TTACACTTCCCTTTTTCCATGTGGGAACAGAAAATTTCGGAGTGGAATTTTCAGAAGACAATATCAGGACAAGTTGTATAGTTTCTTATTGGTGCAATATTCCTTTGATGGCCAGTTCTGCTGCACGATCTCCGATTGAAGAAGGCAAAAATATTATGCAGTTCTTTTCACCGGGTTACATTAAGAAAACCATTGAAGGCGATTTACCATCGAAAAAAGATTTCCTGATTCTTTACAACAAAGAGTTGATAAACGATGAAGAGAAAAGCATGCTTGAAAATTCTACAAAGCTATTCGACAATGGAAAGTATGAATTGTGGGCGCTCTCCTACAAAAATGCTTTTCAAAATAATTCGGTTGAAATTATCAGCAAATACAATTCACAAAAAGATTCTCTATTGAAAGACAGAGATTTCAGTGTAACGCAGATGCCCGATACATTAGCTTATTCAGGCTTTGATTCACTGAAGAGTGAGTTTGTTTATAAAGGTTCGGGAGCACTGCAGGTAAAGAAAAGTGATTTTACCGTTTTGTTCCAGTCTGATGGAGGGCTAAAGGAGAATGAAGATTACACGGTTAGCTTCTGGTATTATAATAAAGGTGAATTGAGAAACCAGGTGCTTTGTGCAGTAGAAGAGTGTGACAAAGATGGCAGTAATTGCAGGTGGGATATTATCTGGGATCCCCGCAGGAGCATGGTGATTGATGGAGACTGGTCCCTATTAGAAAAAAAATTCCGCATCAAGGACAACACAGAAAAGATCAGGATTTTCGTACAGGGAGATGTCAAGAGCAACCAGCTGATTTACATAGATGAATTTCTGTTAAGACCATCCGGTGTTGATGTTTACAAGCTCTTTCCGGCCAACCAGGATACTACATTATTTAGAAATAACCGTTGGATTAATTGAATAAATTCTAGTGAAATGACTGATTGATTAATAGTGATTTTCATGATGAATTTGTACAGTATAAATTTCAATAGCTTTTAATAAAAACCGATATTGAATTCTGTTATTGCAAATTATTTTCATAAGGTTACAGATATTCCGGCTCCTCCGGACAAAACAATTTCAATGTTCCTTTTCGGAATTGTGACCCTGTTCATTTTCTGGAATGTAGGTATCTTCAAGCACATACATGATAAGCCCAACTCAATACACACCTGGGCACAATGCGATAGGGCATCAGTAGCCGCATGCTACTACAATGAAAGTATGAATTTTTTAAAGCCCAGAGTGTATAACAGGGGTAATGGAACCAGTACTGGAATTTGCGGAATGGAATTCCCTCTCATCAATTATTCGGCAGCCCTCTGTTATAAATTTTTCGGCTTTCATGAATTCTATTACCGTTTGATCAATTTCATTCTCCTCTTCGCAGGTTTGCTGTCTGCTTTTTTGATGGCAGATTTATTTTTAAGGGATGTGCTTTTTTCTGCTATTGTAGTCTGGCTGTTTATGTTGTCCCCCATACTCGTATTTTACAGTGCAAACTTTTTACCTGATTCAGGGAGCCTCGGGCTTGTCCTGATCAGTTGGTACTTTTTTTTCAGTATAGGAACTCACGCGGACTCCCGGCGCCGGCTGATGTTATTTTTTATTTTCATCACAGTTGCATGCCTGATCAAGCTGACTTCAATGGTAAGCCTGATCACGATGATTATTCTTATTGCAGGAAAGCGTATTCGATTTTTAAAAACACCATTTATACCCGGTTACAATCGGGAAATACTGACAGGCTTTGTAGTTTGTTTTGTATTGGTGTTTGGCTGGTACCGCTATGCGGCTTGGCTGAACGACACTTATCAGAATTATTTTTTCATCCTGAAAGGGAATGCAGTGCAGACTTTTCAGGAGTTCATTCAGGTACTCACAAGCATTTATGTATTTCAATATAAGGACTATTATCCGTTTTTAATAAAGATTATGATATTGGTTTGTTTTGTTGTTTTTGTCATCACTAATTATTTTCAAAACCGGCTCCTCGCTTTTACTTTCTGCTTGCAGTTGATGGGATTTGCAGGATTTGCCATGACGATGCTAAGGCAATTTCAGGATCACGATTATTATATAATACCTATGTTGCCACTTATCTTTTTCCTGTTTCTTACTACTGCAGAGATTTTTATAAGAATATTAAATGCCCATAAGATTTTACATTCAATTTCCATCATTTTATTACTTGTACTGGTGAACGTTAGTATGGTTGTTTGCAAAAAATCTTACCAGAATGACAGGTATGCAGAAGAACCCCACCAGATCAGTTATTCGAATTATGACAAATATATCCAGGTAAGTCCATATCTCGATACACTGAATGTGGGCAAAAATGACCTGGTGCTTTCCTATCATGATGGTACTCCCAATGTTTCATTGTACCTGATGAATCGGAAAGGAAGTACCATTGCAGAAGGTGATTTCGACCGATTAAAGAGCCTCATCTCCACGAATAATTTCAAGTATTTAATATTAAACGATACTGCAAATTTTACCGGTGAAATGTATGAAAGCCTGCAGGATAAAAAGATTGGTAATAAATATAACGTGCAGATTTACCAATTGAAAAAATAAAAAAGTTAATAGATTGGCTGCTTTGATAAATTTCGTGTAATGCCAACGACAGTCTTTAAGGAACGTTAGTGCGTCTTCGCTCTATCCTGTTCAGCCATCCATTCGGCATCCGATTTTATCATCTGTTCGAGCGGAATTTTTCGATCCGCGGCCTTTTGTTTCACTGCTTCTAACCATTCCGGATTATTTCGGATCATTTTTTCATAAGCAGCTACAGTGTTATCCGGATTTTGATACCTTTCATAGACGAGATCAAAAAAACCGAACCCGAATTTGTTCAGGTTTATCTCAGTCTCAAGAACAATCACTATACGTTGGCGCTCCACCTCATTCATAAAATTCGCTTGATCGACTATTTGTTTTCCCGGAAGCGTGTCAGCATAAACTTCATGATTGTAATACCAGAAGTTTGCGCGACTGAAAATATATTTCGGTATTTCGGCATAGTATATATTCCAGTAGTAGCTGTCGCCGATTACTAGCACATTGGGTCTCGGCTTGGCGGGATCATTTTCAAAGTGGAGGACGGGATAAGGCATTTTATCATGTTTCATTTCAAATAAAACGTTTGATAAATCCCCAAGATCATAATCTGTACTGCGCAATTGATCAGTAAATTCAATACTATCGAAGGATAGATTATTCAGCATGATTCCTTCATCAGTCCTGATTTTTTTTAGCAATGAATCTGCCACAACATACATTCCATATTGACTCCAATGAATTCCCTGTTTAGGATAAAGTAAATAGCGAGTGGTATCCTTTAGCTTACTGAAATAATCGATGAAATCCATAAATGGAACCTGTTCATCTTGAAGCATGCGTTTGTAGGTATAGTAATTCGTGGCGATCGTCTGCCTGTTTAAATAATAGCTCGGTATATACTCCGGGTAAAAACGAACTTTTGATGGAGCAATTGCAAGCACAAGGGAGATCCCCTTTTCTTTCAGCCGGTCCTTTACAAATTTTATTTTTCGGACTTCCTCTTTTATTTTTTCTTCACCGATGAAGTCGTTGCCGGTAAAGGAATTCAAGTAGCTTTCCTGGAAAAGGTATCCTTTTTTTCCGGCAACAACCTCGGCATGCATGGTATTGAAGAACGAGAAATCTACCTGGTTATAAAACCTGATGAGGAAATTTCGAAATCCCAAATTTTCCTCATAATTTTTGTCGTAGGCCTTTTGGAAATCTCCTTGAAGCCACCCTGCCATCGTGATGTTTTGCTTTTCTGCCGGAATAAATTCTCCTGTCAGTGGTTTGAATGTAAAAACTGAAAACTGTTGTTGAAGAAACGGAAGGAAGAGCAATGCGAACAGCACTGAAAACAGAATAAGCTTTAGTTGTTGCTGTCTCATTTTCAAAACCGGAAGTAGATAAATGGATTAAAACCGGAAGACGTGATTGAACCCGCACAGATAAAAAGCAATATTATACACAACAATGAAAAGGCGATCTGGGCTGATGGTTTAATTTTTCCCTCATAAAACTGGTTCTGCAGTGCTTCAATAATTTTTACAGAGCCCATCAAAGACACGATCAATCCGAATATGAAAAAGAACAGGAACTTATCGCTCAATGGAAACGGCAACGGAAGAAAGTGAAACGAGAACAATACCCTGATAAAATCAAATGCAGACGATAGGTTTTCTGACCGGAAAAAAACCCAACCGATCAGTACAATTAAATATGTAATGAACATGGATGGAATCTTGCCGATTTTTTCCGTGAACCGGACTAAAAACAAGCGGTCACAAATAAGGAAGAAGCCATGGAAGCCACCCCAAACAATAAAATTCCAGGAGGCTCCGTGCCAGAATCCGGAGATGAGAAACACGAGCCAGAGATTGACATATAACCTGGTTTTGGTCTTCACTTTATTTCCTCCCAGGGGGATGTACAAATAGTCGCGCATCCACCGGCTTAATGACATGTGCCACCGTCTCCAGAACTCTGTAATATTTTGCGCAATATAGGGGTTGTTAAAGTTCTCAGGAAAATAGAACCCGATCATGCGGGCGATCCCTATTGCCATGTCGGAGTATCCGCTGAAATCAAAATAAATTTGCAATGAATAGGCAATGATTCCGATCCATGCAATGGATGTACTGAGATCCTGGTGAGGCAGTGCAAATATTCTATCTACCTCGATTCCGAGCGTGTTTGCTATCAGCACTTTTTTGGCGAGACCGATAATAAATCGCAGTATTCCCGTTAGTTTGTTGTCAATGGTCTCCTGGTTTTTGCGGTCAATAATCTGGTGCGCAATTTCTTTATACCTGATGATGGGCCCTGCAATGAGCTGCGGGAAAAGGAGAATGTAGACCGCATAATCAATCAACCGCTTCATCGGTTTGTTTACGCCCCTGTATACATCTATTATGTAGCTCAGTTCATGAAAAGTGAAAAATGAAATTCCAATTGGAAGTGCAATGTGTGTCCACTGTACCTGTGTAAAACCGAAATCAGCAAGCAGGGTATTAAAGTTTTCAATAAAAAAATTGGAGTATTTAAAATACAAAAGCACGCTTACGTTCAGCAAAATAGAAAATACTAGCCAGCGTTTCCTTTGTTTCCCGACAATGGAGTAATAAATTTTTTTACTGAGTATATAGTCAATTATAATTGAACCGAGGATTACAAAAACAAACTTAGGTGCACCCCAGGTATAAAAGAAAACGCTAAAGGCGAGTATAACGCCATTTTTAAAACGAGTAGGTGTGAGAAAATAGACTCCAAGAAAAAGTGGCAGGAAAAGAAAAAGAAATAAACTGCTGCTAAAAACCATCCCTGACGTTCGTGTAATTATAGACTGTTAAAGAATTTGCCTGCGAATAAAAGGAATTCTGAATTGAAATTCTACCCCGTACAGGTGTCTTCACTCCATATTTACATTGTCTTCACAATTTTTTTAGTACACACGCCGGTCGTAGTTTTTATGGAAAGAAAGTAGATTCCTTTTGCAAGCATAGTCAGGTTCAGTGGAATGATCTGTTCGCTTTGTTTGTCAAGCTCAAAAACGGTTTCTCCAATTGAATTGTAAATAGAAATTTGTACGTCTTTGCTTTTCTTTTTCAGGTACACATTCAGTAAACAGTTAAATGGATTCGGGAAAACCTGTACAACTTCAACTTCTTCCTGTTCGGCAATGCCATCTGGGTTAAAGACTCCATAAACATTTACTTTGCCGGAAAAGGTTGCCATGTAAACTTTGCCGTTAGCTATCGTAGGTGGAACAAATTTCGGGTAATTCCGGATAGAATCACGATCTGTATTCATTTGTGAATTCCATAATTCATGCGTAAGGTCAGACGCATCATATGCCCTCAGAATACCTGGACGGTTAGGCACGCCAATGCTGGGCCAGTCAAGCGAAACATTTGCCCACACAATTCCGGTTCCGACCTGGCTGCCATTAGAAGATACAGATAAAATGCCACCGGGTACAAACTCATTGACTGCTACGCTTTCCATTCTTGAAGCTGTATCAAGTGTTTGTGTTGCATGATCAACTGTATAACGGATAAGAGGTTTTTCGCCGCTTGGCCAAATATATACGTAGTCTGCCGAGTCGCTATGCCAGTATGCTGTTCCCCCACTGCAAAGTGCACCGACATCAATTTTCTGCCGAATGTGATCCACGGAGTCCACACCACCCATAGAATCTTTGTCAGCTATATAAAGAATTCCTTCCTTGCCAATAGTTAGTGCCATATCGGTTCCCGGTACCAGCATCACTGCACAAGTTCCCAAATCTGCATCAACATCATTCATCGAAATCCAGTTGTATGGAGTAAAATAACTTGTGACTTCCAACGTACTGCCTGCGCGGGTAAGTTTAATTATACTCTCACCGCGGTTAATTAACAAAGCGGCATTTCCACTGTCTCCCGCAGAACCATTACCGGTAGCGGCATACAGGTTGCCTTCGTCATCTGCTGAAATACCGCCTCCACTCATCCAAATGCCGGATGCCCAGCCATCAGGTGCTGTGCTGAATGTCACCACCTTTTGAAGTGTATGTACATCATAACCTAATATCCATCCGTTATATGGAGGGAAATCGCAGTACCCTGCCCATGTGATGTAAACAACGTTGTTACTCATGATCAAAGCAGCACGTTGGTTGTGGAAGAAGGCATCAAAATACATAATTCCGTTAATGTTGCTTATTCCATGTCCAGGCATTGATGCTTCAATCTTGACTGGGCTAAATGGTTTTTCGCTGCCATCTGTAATATCAATGGCATGAATCCATTGTTCATATTCACCGGAAATTGTAACCAGGTTTTTTGTAACACAAAAAAGGGTGTTGCTCGATGTATCAATTACAGGAGTGCTTACAATGCCAATGTTTCCTGAAAAATCCCTGAAGTCGCCGCCGCAGGTACCTGCCATCGAATAATCCATCGCACGAGGTGGCCTGGAACCCGCTGGTGTAAGATTTATGGACCAATAAGGGTTTTGAACCATTCGCTCATCAGCATCGTAAGCGAAAATGGAATTATTTACAGTGGCAATGTATAGTACATTATGAACGCCATAGCCTGGCAAATTTACTCCGCTCACAACAAGTGGTTGTGCATATACTTCATCGTCAACCAGCCTTTCGCATAACTTACCAAAATGTGAAGTATCCACGTTTGTAATATCCAGTTTGGTTTCGTTAATATTTGAACCCGTACGCATCAAATCATTGTGATGAGTCACCACACTGACCTGGGAGTTTGCGGTTAATGCCGTGCCAAATAGAATTATAGCGAGTATTTTATGTTTCATTATTGTAAACGTTGAACTTTGGTGCAAACGTAAAAAATCTAAGCAGCATGAAAAATATTTTTTGAGGTTGCCGTGTGAAAGGAAAGGCTGGGGCTTAAAGAAATTAATATCAATTATTTCGTCGTAAAACTAATTTTTTGGGCGTTATTGTTTTTTGATGCTTTTTATTCTCCTTCGCCGAATACCTCTTAGCTTGCTACGCGGATGCCAGGCCTTCGCAGCCGGAGAAACTGCTTTGGCGGGGTTGGCAAGGCGAGGAGAATCATCCGTAGCCTTGGCGAAAGAGGGTAGGGGCTTTCAGCCGTCGTCGCGAATGCTACTATGGCGAAGAAGGCTCGGAGAATTTCACTAGAGACCTCGTAGCATGCTGCTGAAGCGTTCATTATTTTATCTCCTGAATTAAAATTAGGTTTATAGTTGAAGAACTGGTCTTCACTTATGTGATCCGTCGACTTCAGCTTGAAGAAGGGAAAAGTGATTAATGAATTGCTACCAATGTATCAGATAGCATCATGCATGTGTAAATCATTCATTCATTCATTCCACCACCACCTCATAAATCTCCCCCAAAATATCATTCTTTGGAAAAGGAATGAACTGCTGCTGGTACGGTGATCCAGGCCACCAGGCTGTGTTGTGCCATTCCTGGGTGATGATCAGCAACATCTGGTTGTTGGGAATGGAAGTGACAGAATCATTCATGTACCCAACTACGCGCATCAAGTCAGGAGATGGTCCGAGCCGCCAGATGATTTCGGTAGGTTTCCATTCAATTTCGAAATAATAAAAGGGAGAACCAAATAATGTATCGTCTTTTTCCGGTGTCCGCGATGACAATGCGCGGTACCAATGATCCCATCGATGCGTTTCAAAAGTTTTGCCCTCATAGGAAATAGGGTTACAACCGACACCGAAATTTTTTGGTTCCCAGCAAGCCATGTCCCAGTTGGTGCAGGAAACAGAAAGCTTGTCGTCAAAATTATCAAGGTCGTCTGGAAAATTTACGTTCCAGTCGTTGAGGTTGTATTGGTTGGGTCTTGGATTTTTAAATACAGGAGGAAAATACTCTTCAGGACAATATGGCGGCGTCTTCAAAATTTCAAAATCAATTTCTGAATATGCAACCGTAGGCACACGTTTGTCATCATGTCCACCCCAATAGGTAGCCATGTATCCTTCCTTGTTGCATATTCTTCTTTTGTTCCATTCTTCCGAACCGGCCCCCGACTGACCGATCATCCAGATGGCATTTGTGAGTCCATTCCAAACATTATTTTTATTCAGCAACTCAGTGAGTTTGCATTTCACACGCCACTTCCCATAAGTAAATGCATGACGTGAAATGATGCCCACACTTTCTTTCCTCCATTTGCCGAATTCAGTCCCCGGGTTTTTAATGGTAATTTTTTTATTCACGGGATCAGCATAAACCGTTTCACAGGGATACCTGGCAACATGCGGCGTGGTTGAAACCAATTCTTCGCGCTTGTAAAAACTTTCATTGTACCGGTATTCTGTCTTTGAATAATTATCCTTCAGCATGTCCTTCACCACAGGAATATTTTCCAGCCGCATGGTTTCATTGATGTTATTGATGAACTGTGTGAATGTTGAATTGCGATCCGTTTCAGGATCCTGGCCGCAGTTGCCGGAAAAATGTTTCCTGCTTTCAGCATCATCAAAATAAGCAGGATCTTCATAGATGCCGGCACCAAGGTCAGGTCTTGCTGTTACTTTTAATTCAGGGGATGACTTCAACGAGGCTACGTTCTGCATTTTTTTTCCCTCACCGAATAAAAAATAACTATATGGATTTGAAAAAGAGTTACCGTTTTTCAAGTGAATGTTTTGAATGTAATCAGGAATTTTTTTGGCAGCAATATTTTCTCCTGATGAAACAACCAGTAGGAAACTGTATTTACCTACGCGCGGGTTGCGTTTCCATCGGTCGTTTTTTCCATTGCTGAAAAACATTTCTTCATTGCGCGGATTACCCAGGATACGGATGGAATCAGAAATGACATGAAAGACTCCGTCGGCGGCAACGGGTTCAGTTTGTTTGAACGTGACATCGGTATTTTCCCAACTACCGTAAAAATTTTCAGAAGCAAATTCATTTTCTTTCCCGGACACAGAATCCCATTCATTGAACTTATACGATTCATCCTGGTAGTAGATTTTGTAAAAAAAATCCTGGGGTGCAGTATTTTTATTTTTTACAGAAAAGGAACAAACAAATACACCTTCCTTCGCTTGCCGTACAGAAGGAATTACAAATCCGCTATGGAGTGCATCCGCATAGTCCAGGTCAAGATTCAGCAAATCGTTTTGTATATTATTGAAATTGGTCAGCGCATTGAAGTCTTTCACTTCGAAGGTTTCGGTTTTGATTCCGGAATCGGTTTTATTTTCATTCACGGAATTCTGACAGGACAGGATGACCAAAAAGAAAGATGATATGATGAAACGCTTGATCATGTTCAATCAATCTTATTGTATTGGTAAAATAAATAACCTGACGGCATACCTTTAACTTCTTCGTATTCCGTGCAGGTCTTGCCATCAAAATTCAGGTCTCTGCAATTGCGCATCATCATCAGCAGGTAATCAGTGCCTGGGTCAAAGAATTTTCCTCCAAGCAGTTTTGTGTATTCGTAATATTTAGGATTCCTGTTTGCATCAGGTTGCTGAAAGTCAATCATCGATTCAATAAATATTCCATCAACGGTGATCCTTACTTTTTTCAGGTCAAAGCGCCATTCTTTGTTGAGGTAGAATAGCACTGGCGCATTTGCCTTTTCATATGAACCGGAAAGGAAGGAGGCGTATGAACTGTAATATGACAGGAAGCTCTTGTTCCTGAATTCAGACAGGCTGCAGTTTTTTCCATTGCTGAAATCCAATAAACAATAATCCAGTTTGTGATTTTTTTCATAAAACATGATCAGTTTGTCGTGATTTCCAAACGGAACCGGGTGAATGGATAACATCGTGCCCCGCTCAATCTTGCCTGTGCCCATTAAACTCCAGGATATTTTTTCTTTTTCATAAATTCTCCATTGTCCGTCAGGAGTGAAGGCAATAATTTCCTGCCTGTTATCGCCAGCAAAATTACCAGCTGCAATGCTGAACGGACTGATGAAATTCGGTCCCGGCAGTACTTCGGAAGAGACATGCATTTTAACTCCATCCTGTATTTTCAGATCGCAATTATTTCCGGATGAATTGTTGAAGCGGAAGGTTTGAATCTGTGTTTTACCAGTTGTATCTATCAGTAGAATTTCTTCCTGTTTAATGTCTTCAAAATAACCGTGGAGAACCATCTTGCCTGCAGCGATTTCATCATTTGACTCAGTAAAAGTCTGTACAAATCTTTTTTCTGTGCCGCACCACGAATATATTGACCACTTGTTTTTACCTGCAATGAATAGGTCATCATGTGCATCGTTGTGACTTAGAAAATTCCCTGCGAGCGAAATGTTTGCGGGATCCATTTCTCCTTCTTTTTTATCGTCACCATCAACCAGGAAAACAGATGCAGGAGTGAACAATGTGGATGCTGAGAAGTAGCTCCATGGAAAAGGCGCTTTGTTATTTTCCGGTGTACCGGTGGGGTCGCCTCCAATGTTCATTGTCAAGCCGGGTGCTGTTCCAATAGGTTTTGGAATATCACCATAAACAATTTCAAGATCATCGGCATACACAGTTCCTCCTTTTTTATTCCACAAATAAATTTTAACGTTATCATCCGGTGACGTTTTAATTTCCCGTAAGTCTGCCCTAAAATTTATTTTATGCCATTCGTTTTTTGCAAGGTTCATCTTATCGGTGGCTTTGCCTTGCCAGGAAATTGATTTGCCATCAGGTTTTTCAATTGACACGACAAGCGTAACAATGGGATTGTCTTCTTTGGGATAAATCCAAACACTTGTAGAAATGAACTTAATGGTATCGTTGGCAATTTCTGAAAATCTTTTGAGGATGTTGTCGCTATATGAATCAGCTCCGGACAACTTCAGTGAGAAATTTCCTGAGTGCGATACATCCTTGCACAGGTTTGCAGGTGCGGAAGGATCCGCTGAAGGTTCGAAGTCATATACATAATTTTGTTGCGGACTGAGAACTATTCCAGACTGCGTTTCCAACTCCGAGTAGAATTCGATTTTAATATCATCAATGTAAAACACCTCTTTCCCGGGGTTCCAGGGATAAATTTTGATTGCAGCATCCTCACCCCAGGAAGCAGCATTCACATTCAAGATGAATTCTGCACTGTTCCATTTATTTGCTTCACCATGAATTTCTTCCTGGAAGTATTCATATGCTTTATTTTTGGTGCCGTTTACTGCATAAACAATGCTTGCTTTTTTCAATGGAATTTTGCTGAACAACTGAAATGAAATTCTTACTTGTTTTACTTTTTCATGCTGAGGGATTTCAATCCCTTTTTTGGAGAGCGTCATGCCATACTCTGCCTTGTCTGAAAGCTTATTGCTGAACTTCCCGGAGAAAAATTTCTCCGCAGATCTTTCTCCGATCCATGTTGCACGATCAGGATCTTCCATGTCTGTAAAGAAGGTAGCTGTAACAGCGAGCGTATTGTATTTTGAAGGTGGAACAACAGGTGCAGTAACTTTCACCACATCGACAGGCTTCTTGTTTTTATGCCTCACAAAAAAATAAGCAGCAACGGCAAGAACCAGAATCAAAAATAGTCCGGATAATTTTTTCTTGGATAACAATTTTTATAAAACTTAAAATTTAATGTTGGCAGGCATGTATCAACTTGCGAATAGTTCAAATCCGGTCCAGTGCCATTTTTATGAAATGATGAAATTTAAAACTCCCCGCACCATGCATGTACCATTGCCATTTCTTCCTTCCCAATCCAGTTATTGTCAACCATCAATTGATAACAGCGGATAAGATTGTCACAAATATTTTGCGTTCCTTCTTTAAGCTCCAATTCATCAAGCATTTTACACATGCGGAAATTATTCAGGTAGCCAGGAACTTCATCAGCAAAATCCTTCAGCAGGTCATGGTCATTTCTTTCCTGCCATACATCAGCAGAATGGAATAAAATATTCCAGCCACAGGTCCATCCAATCCTTTGCGCGATAAAGCTGCGCCAGATGTCAGTCATCCGGAAACTGCACCAGGAGGGAAGGTACATTAAAGGAAACGCTTCCTTTTTCCAGATAGTATTTTGAGAATTGAAAGGACACCAAACTCCTTTGCCCAACAGCAGCGGAGATTTTTTTTCAAAATCGAATGGAAGCTTTAAAGTCATCCTGTACACAGCATCAACATCCGGGTTTTCATCTGCAAGTCCCTGGAAGATTTTAACACTATCATTTGAAGGAATATCTGTCGATGATTGGATAGGTTTCAACTTTCCGGATTCCTGTATTGACTCTAATGGCAATCCCCGGGGCCAGATATTTTCTTCCGAAAAATACCGGTAGGCATTCACCCAGCCTTTATTATTGATGAATCTCACGGAAGAAAAATCAATATCTTTTTGCCAAAATTCCGCTCTTGGAAAATTGTCATCGTCTGTTTCAATGATTACTTCTTTATTTTTAGCCAGCAGGTAACCAAGATTTTTTCTCCCATAGTGTCTTTCCGGAAGGAGTTTTGCAAGTTTAAACGGCATTTCCCGTTGTTCTTCAATCCCTGCAAACCGGCAATTATCCAGTTGGAAATCTTTTGGTGACTTGGTATCTCCGATTACATAGAATTCGATACCCTTTTCATGGCAACCGGCAGCAAACGCTTTCATCGCCTTGTTAGGCGCCGAAATAGAGGTTATAATGAGTGCAGTTTTTTGCAGCATACTTTTTTAGTTGAATGCAAAGAAAATTTAAAATACCATACACTTATAATATTCAGTTGATTTGTTTTGCCCCCGTTCAGTTGCTTCAGTTATAACAGTATTTCCGTTCGGGGACCCTCCATGCTGCTTCCGATGTTGCGAAAAATTTCTCGTTTCCCCTTCTTTCTATTGATTTGTATTACATACTTTAGCCGCCATATTAACAGAATGGGTGCAGGTTCGCTGATATTGCTGATCATTTGCGGGGTAATTTTCTCCGGCGGGACGATTTTGGTCTCGAAGTTTTTTGTTCCCCGGACTTACAACCCACAAAAACAGGAAGCCTATGAATGTGGCATTCCAACCCAGGGTACTTCATGGGTTCAGTACAATGTAGGCTATTATTTATTCGCACTGATATTTTTGGTGTTTGATGTGGAAATAGTTTTTCTCTATCCCTGGGCAGTGGTATTAAGAGAAGTCGGGATGGTAGCTTTCGTGGAAATACTATTTTTCATTGCCATATTGTTTTTAGGATTGTTATATGCATGGAAGAAAGGAGCGTTGAAATGGCAATAATGCAAAAACCAGATATGGATACCTTTCCGGGACAAGTTCACGAAACTCCCGGTGGAGGAATAATTACAAGTAAACTGGATGATCTCATTGATTGGGCGCGAAGCAATTCATTGTGGCCTCTCGTTTTCGGAACCAGTTGCTGTGCAATTGAAATGATGTCAACGGCTTCAGCAAAATATGACTGGAGCAGGTTTGGTTTTGAAGTTGCGCGTGCTACGCCCCGGCAAGCGGATGTAATCGTATGTGCAGGAACAATCGTTTACAAAATGGCGCCTGTCTTAAAACGGTTGTACGACCAGATGGCCGATCCGAAATATGTAATTGCCATGGGCGCATGCACCATTTCCGGCGGACCTTTTTTCTACAATACGTATTCTGTGGTGAAGGGAATTGACCACATCGTTCCTGTTGACGTGTATGTCCCTGGTTGTCCGCCAAGACCTGAAGCGCTGATACATGCATTGCTTGAGCTGCAGAATAAAATCAGGACGGAGACGCCGATGTCAGGGAGAAAACAAGTAGACAATAAACAGTAAACAAGAGACAATCACCACAATTGTCGTCACAATCAAATGACAAACGAGGAACTTAAACAATACATCTCTCAACAAATCCCCGAAGCGGTTTTTGAGGAAGGGCAGTTTTTGAATGCTATTGTGGAAGGCAACAAAGCATTTTCTCTTTTAAAATCACTGCAGGAAAATCCCGAAACTGATTTTGATTATCTCTTTTGTGAGAGCGGTGTGGACTGGAAAGATTTTTTTTATGTCGTTTATCACCTTTCTTCAAAAAAACACAGGCACACTGTTGTAGTCAAAGCAAAAATTACTGATCGTGTGAATCCTCAGATTGAATCTATTGCCGGAATATGGAAAACAGCAGAGATGAATGAACTCGAAATCTTTGATTTGTTCGGAATTAAATTTATCAATCATCCCAACCTACGGAGGCTATTTTTAGATGATACCTGGGGGTTTCCGCTGCGGAAAGATTATACGGATGAAACAAACATTGTTGGATTGTAAATTCCGCGCCTGTGGTTTTTTCTTAATACTCCTTACTTAATACTTTGTACTTTCTTTACTCCTTCACAAATCTGCCTATTGCCATTCCCTCTTCCGTTTGCACAGCTACAAAATACATTCCTGATGCAAGATTCTTTACATTTATCGTTGTTGGTTCCGCATCTACCTTTACGGCCATCATTTCTTCCCCAATTAAATTTAAAATTCTCAATGTTCTATTTTGCAAACTGTTTTCGGTAGCCATCGGGATTGCCAACTGCAAACTTTCTTTGGCTGGGTTCGGGTAAACAGTAAATTCTTTTTCTTCCTGCACTGGGACGCTTAAGCCAAGTGGGGCGAGTTTTACAAGCCAGAAATCTTCAACACCTGATAAGCCCCGATGATCTGTTACATCACCATTATTTGAGCGCGCATCTCCACCAACAATAAATCCGCCATCGCTGGTTTCTTCGATCGATCGCGCGGTTTCTCCACTACTGCTTCCACCCAAACATTTTTGCCATTCAAGGTTTCCAATGCTATCCGTTTTAATTATCCAGTAATCAGCACCGTGATTCCCCGTTACATCACCATCTATTGAATTAGAAAATCCTGCAACAACATAACCACCATCACTTGATTGGATTACGCTATATCCCTGGTCATAGCCTGAACCGCCAAAGCATTGCTGCCATTGCATATTGCCTGAGGGATCTAATTTTACCAGCCAGTAATCACGAAAGCCAACACAGCTAACGTCAGAATCATGTCCCTGTGGTTGCGCAATAAAAATAAATCCGCCGTCCTTTGTTTGAGTTATTGAAAAACAATAATCATTTACGTGGCTTCCATAACTCTTCTCCCATTGAATCTCGCCGACGCTGTCAATTTTTAAAATCCAGCAATCAGTACCTCCTTTATTACCGGTTACATTGCTGTCGTTTGAACTCGAAGTACCCGCTACAATATATCCTTGATCGAATGTTGGCATTATGAACCATGCATTTTCCGGACTGCTTCCTCCATATAAATGTTGCCATTGTAGAGTACCTAAAGAGTCAATTTTAACAATCCAATAATTTTCATTAAGGTTATTAGCGGTATCCACGTAGGTATATGTAGCAGCAATAATATATCCTCCATCAGCAGTTGCTTGGATGCAATGCCCAGCATCAGACCCAGTCCCTCCCAAAGTTTTCTGCCATTGTAGGTTGCCTCCGGCATCTAGTTTTGCCAGCCAGCAGTCAGTTGATCCCCAAAAGGTGCTTAAATCTCCATCTTGGGAATCACTTGATCCCGTTATTGCGTACCCTCCATCTATCCCTTGTGCTATTGAATATCCAAAATCATGACCAGTTCCACCCAGGCATTTCTGCCATTGAAGGGTTCCGAGGCTATCTGTTTTTACAACCCAGTAATCATCAAAATTGGTAGTGCCATGAAATCCAGTTACATCGCTATCATGTGAGTCTGTGTAGCCTGCCATTATGAATCCTCCATCAGTGGTTTGATGAACACAACGTGCAAAGTCCTGCAGAGACCCTCCAAAACTGTGAGCCCATTGAATAGTTGGAGACTGGGCTGAAGCATTTAATATAATGAATAGAAAATTTGGTAGCAAAAGTTGTAAAATTCTTTTCATGCTAATAAACTTTAGATACACAAATATATGGCATTATTTAAATAAGTCAGCGGGATAACATCGTATCCCGCTGACTTGAAAGATTATTTATATTTTAACTACCTGCCAGTGAATGAAACTATTTTTATCTGTTTTGCTTACGCCCAAGATGTAAGCGCCTGAAGAAAGATTTCCTACAAAGCCGTTCAACGTTTTATTCAGTTCGCAGTATTGGGTTTCTTTCCTGAATAAAATTCTACCCTCATTATCAGCAACAGTAAGCTGAACAATTTCGTTTTCTTTAATGTCTGCATTTTTAATACTTATATAAAGTTGATCAGTAAATGGATTCGGATAAACATCCATTAAATTACCCGAAGATTTAAATGCCTGCCTTAATGCGCCACCTCCTGTTGGTACTGGTTTATACGTACTGAAATTCAGCGTAGCATTATTATCATACCAACAATAAAAAGGATCACTCTTGCCATGTTTCCCTGCAAGGGCGATCGGCAGTTCACCACCTGAATTACTTTGCGGGACAACCATAAATAGCGAGCAAGGTGCGGCTAGAGCATAAGGTGAACCAGCCCAAGGACCATCAAGTTCAAGGGCGCACGCGGCACTCGGTATAAATACTGGATCGTTGTAAGACGAAATCCAACTTACAATAGCAGAACCGTTTACCTGATCATAAGTAACGGCTGGCGAATAATTAAGGTAACCATTTATTTGACCTAATCCTAACGCGACGCCATCAGTAAATATATTCTGTGTCCATGAACTAATTGCTCCGGATAGCCCTACTATATCATCCGATGAACCGCTTTTTTTATCCTCAAAAGCGATAGTCATATCCTTTGTATTGTCCCAACCGGAGCCACCTTGATAATAATCAGAAGCATCAGCTATACGCGGTGCATAAACTACATGACTGGCAGCTGCTGTATATGCAGTAGTATGCTTAATAGCACCCCATGTTCCACTGACTACATTTGTTCTCGTTTCCTCGCCCGCACCAATATATCCGCTACTTACATCAAGCCAAACTAGATCCACAATGTCGTTACCACCTTGATCGTGATGCACTGCTATATCCGGATATGTTCCATATTGGTTGGGTAGCGTTGAACTGGTTACATCAACAGTACTATGAAATCCAGGCGGATTTCCAGCAATTGTTTCTCCTGCTTTAACAAATATGTGATTGTTTGCAGAGTTATCCCATGTTATTACAAATTCACCATAAAAAGTAGCATCAATATGGACAGCAGTTGGTGTAACTGCAGCAAGTGTGTTAGAGCCAGATGTACTCCATGAGGTACCACCCCAAGTC
>JBDTTM010000034.1:0-17825 GCA_039930605.1 Bacteroidota bacterium | reverse complement strand
ACATAAATATTACCTGCACTATCATTAACGACTGCATTAGGCCAGTCATGCAAAACACCTCCGGCTTGCTTTGTAAATAAAAATGACTGAGCGTTCACACCTGTGCAAAATAAAACCACTGCAAATAAAATTATAATTTTTTTCATCTAGTTATTTTGGGAAAGTTCAAATGTATGAAAATTTTACCTTGCGGAAGTACTTGAAAGGCAGAGCTTAAGGGTTTATTTGCAGTTTTATTTGAAATAAATAACAATGATGTTTATTCCTAACTTTGTTCAACTTTATTCAAAAAAAAATTATGGGTACAAAAAATCAAACGAGGGTGATAAAAATTTCCGACAGCATAGAAGGAAAAATCTTAATTAAGATTATGAACTCAAAGAGAAATCAAACGAGAGAGGGGTTTTTCGCTGAGGCGAGGAGCCAATTCAAAGATAATGGAATATTAGTTTCTGAAAAGGAAATAGAACAGTTAAGTATTTGCTTGGGAACTTATATTGACGGAATGCCATCACCACGTTTTTAACCGACACTTCGAAACTGTTCGTGAACTACCTTCTGTTACGAGAATTTTTCTTGTGCTATGCTCCCTGTCTAAGCCCTGCTTAATTTAGGAAACAGTCATGGTTTTAGGTTCGCATCATCTTCCCAGGTTCGTTGACGTAAATTCTCGAAGAGGTTTCAGTCTTCTATGTTACAATCAGAGGTCTGTTATGAAATGCCATATAACCAATAACGTTTAGCGTATAACTTTTAATTCCTACGTTTGCTCCATGCTTTTATATGTAGCCATCATCTCTTTTATTCTTTCCAATATTATTTCTCTCGCCCTCTTGTTTACAGGAAAAAAACTTGGTGCAGGTTGGTTCCGGATGCTGGCATCGCTCCACATCGTATTCGCAGTTTTATTCCTGTTCAATTTAATCACCAACAAAGAAGAATCACCGCGTTATCTTTCATTCCTTGTTTTCTTTTGTTCGGGAATTATTACTGGTGGCCTGGCATTGGGAACGCAAACCAGTTTATTCCTGAAAATTTATTTCGGAATATTCTGCCTGTCGGTTTTTGTTTTTATCGTTTCCCCTTCGTCTATGTTGAATTTTTTACTGACTGCTAATTTCGCCCAACATTCAGATTTAATTCCGGTCCGCGCGAATTATTACCTGGAGAAGCAAAGTTCAACCTTCAGTGGCGATGACAAGCAGGTAGAATATAAGCTCATCGAAAAAAACGGAATGTTCCACAGGACAATAATCAGGGAACTTAATTTTAATGGAAAGCTGGATTCCATAAAAGTATTGTCATTTGAAGAGAGTAAAACTGCTATTGTGAGGGGCTATTCAAGCAGTAAAAGTTTTGTAGAAGATAAAATGGATAGCATTGACCTGACCATTGATCTGAATCCACAGAAAAAAGATCAGATTGAGAGAAAATTGTAAACGAATAAAACTAAAGACATTATGAAATTTAAAGCATTCCTTTTTTTTATAACAATCGCTGTTACATTGAATGCACAACTTCCGGAGACTGATATTTTTATCAGCAAGGTAAAAATGCAGGGAGGAAAGCTGGAATTCTCTACACCGGAAAACATTACCCACAGAAAGGGTTATGACAACCAGCCGTACTTTATGCCTGACGGGAAATCGCTCCTTTACGTAGCTGTTCCTGATACTACCCAGGCGGACATATTCAAATATGATTTCGCTTCAAAAAAAATCAGCAACGTTACAAATACAATTGAAAGTGAATATTCACCGATGATGACTCCTGACGGAAAAGATATTGGTGTGGTGCGCGTGGATACTGACAATGGACAACGGTTTTATAAGCTGCCTGCATCTAAAACTACTTTTGCAAATCACATTCCCGGCACAGATTCTATCGGGTATTATTGCTGGCTGAATGAAGAATCGCTTGCAATGTTTATTCTTGGCCCTGCGATGACCATACAAATCCTGAATCTCAAGACCAACGAACGGATGTTGATCGCCAGTGACGTAGGCAGGTGTATGAAATTGAGTAAGGATGGGAAAAGTCTCTATTTCGTTATCAAACAGAATGAAAATGAATGGGGAATATTTGAATTGGATATTGCAACGGGAGAAAAGAAAAAACTTGTTTCAACATTGCCCGGAAGTGAAGACTTCGCTCTTCTGCCGGATGGCACTTTCCTGATGGGGAGCAATGGAAAACTTTTCAGATTCAGTATCTCTGCTAATGCAAGTTGGGAGGAGATTGCTGACTTCTCAGCGGTGATGGGAGATTTCTATCGGATCGCTGTAAACGCAAAAGGTGATTGCATTGCCATGGTTGCATTCACAGGGAAAAAACCTTAATCGATTTGAGGAAAGTAGATTTCATCATTGTCGGACAGGGAATTGCAGGAACTTTTCTCTCCTGGTTTCTCCTGAAAAATAAAAAAACTTTTATAGTAATTGATGAGCAAAAGCAGGCTTCAGCTTCCAAGGTTGCAGCCGGAATAATCCACCCCATTACTGGCAGAAGAATGGTGAAGGCGTGGATGGCCGATACATTGATTCCATTTGCGCAGCATACTTACCAGGAAATGGAAGCACATTTTTCGAGAAAAATATTTCATCCCTTTCCGATTATTGAACTGCTTTCAACTGCAAAGGAATACAATGACTGGATGAGCAGGAGTGAGGATGCCGGAATGCAACCATACATTGAAAACATGAAAGCTGAAAATTTATATTCAGAAGTGTTGCAGCATTTTTCGCAAAAAATTATTGTCAAAAAAACTTCATGGGTTAATATAGGGACATTCCTATCTACTTTCCGAGATTTTATTTTAGAGGAGAAAATGATTGAGGAAGAAAAATTTGATCATGATCAACTGGTATTGGAAAATGATGAAGTAAGATACAAAGACATGCGTGCGGGCAAAATTATTTTCTGCGAAGGCGTAGAAGCATTGCACAATCCATTTTGGAAAATGCTCCCATTTCTTCCCGCCAAAGGTGAAATATTGATTGTTGAGGCAAAGATGAATCTGCAACACATCCTGAACAGGAAGATTTATATCCTGCCAATCGGAAATAATTTATTCAAAGTTGGTTCAACATATACATGGAAGTTTGATGATGCAAATCCTACTATAGAAGCCAGGGAATTTTTGATTTCCCAATTAAAATTAATTCTCAAAATTCCGTTTGAAGTTGTTGACCAAATGGCCGCTGTTCGTCCGACGGTAAAGAACAGGAGACCCTTTCTTGGATTACATCCGGAGCACAATCAAATCGGAATATTCAACGGACTGGGAACAAAAGGTTGCTTACTCGCTCCTTTTTTCGCTGATCATCTTGCGGGATTTCTTTGTGGGAGAAATGAATTGATGAAAGAAGTAGATGTTGGAAACAGTATTAAACCCGAATAAGGAAGGAGTAATAACAAGAATATTGAACCACATAGATTCTATGTAAAAACCCAAATGTTTTTAATTTTTTTCCCTACTGCTATTTACATACTTTCTATGTTTTCTATGTGTTAAAAAGGCTGTTAAGTACTGTGAGTGAAAAATTCCCTTTTCACATCAATGCCAGTGTTCTTCTTCAACGGATCTTTGCTAATTTCCTTACCAGTGGAAGTTCCCTGTAGTAATCACCCAAAATATTCTGCATCAACGGCAAATAAAACTCCCAAAAAAAACGGTTGCGGTCGGTCTGATCTTTCGCATTGTACATTAAAAATTTTAGTCCTGTAATACCACTTAGTTTGGCGAAGCGGAACTTGGTCGGGTTATCTGCAAAGTCACCGCAGAAATAAAAAAACCTGTAATTGCCGCGATGCTCTATTATGGCAGGAAATATTTTAGGAATTCCCAAGGTGCTTAACTGTGTAAGTCCTGTTGCGGTTGTATTGATGATATAACTGGACTGAATAGTATTGCTGTCAGTCTGATTTTCCCAAATGTCCATCCAATACGGGTAAATGATAGTACCGGGAACACCGAAACGTGATTGGTTCTGTTTGTCCGTAACAATAGTTGGAATGGCTTCCTGCAAATCTTTTCCTTCTTCAAGAACAGCTACTGTACCGTTTTCGTTAATGAAGAGCATGCCTGCTTTTTTAAACCTCCAGGAATTGCCATGTGTTTTTTTATATGCCCTCACAATCCACATCGGAAGATCAGGATTTTCAATGGTGTCGAGTGAAGTGATAGACCTGGCCATCCAGCCTGTCCACTTAATACGAAAAGAATTTTCGAAATTATGACGCACATCAACAGGTGTCGGCATACCGATCATATTGAATTCGGTAATGATGAGTTTCTTCCTTTCTTTCATCTTTTCCATCATCCTCACATCCTTTTCTGATAAGCCGCCATAAATGCTGTGTGATTCTTCATGGATGTCACGGTGCCGGTACCATTCATTCACAAAAATGCCATATGTATCAGTGAAATAAAGCGCATCATTCTGATCTGCGATGCTGTCCAGTTCATCTTCACTCATATTGTCAAAGTCACGCGTTGTATAGTTTTCATTGTCACCGGGGAAAAAACCGTAATAATCTTTGTCTATTTCATAAAAACTACTGTCGCTTTTGATATATTTTTCATGGTCAAGAATCCAGTTTACACTTCGATGTTTCACGCTGCTGGAATTCAAAACCGTTTTGTCAACGATCATGAGGTCCATTACCTTTTTCGGGGTAAATTCCCAGGCAAGCCGCATCCAGGCCGGTGTCAACAGGAAAAAGACAAGTGTCCATAGTATGAGGCGGCTTTTCATTTTTGAATTTAATTTTCTGAGAGGTTGGCTCCGGTTACATTTTTAAAAGTGTAAGAAATCGGATCACAATGTAAGTGGAATTATCGCTGTTGTTGAAACCTATCAGACTCCTTTATCCTAAAAGGATTGTTGAATTAAAGAACACACCTATGGTAAAGATATTTGTAGTTGACGATGATCCGTTTTTGGGAAACCTGATTAAGACTTCCCTTGAAAAAATGGAGACGGTGGAAGTGACCCATTTCCTCACGCCTGATGAATGTCTTAATTGCCTGGGCCAAAATCCTGACATCGTTACCATCGATTATTTATTGCCGGGCATGAACGGAGAAGAGTTGCTCGAGAAAATTAAAAACTACAATGAGGCAATTCAATGCATCATGGTAAGCGGACAGGAAAAAATAGATGTTGTATTGAACACCTATAAAAAGGGAGCAGTAGATTATATCATCAAGAATGAAGGCGCAATTGTGAACCTTGAAAATGCAGTAAAGAATGCCTGTAAAAATGTTCACCTCAAGAAAGAGGTAGAAACGTTGCAGGATCAGATTCTTGACAGAAATAAATACACCAATATCCTTGGAAACAGTGCTGCCGTCCTCAAGACACTGAAGATGATTCAGAAAGTTGAGAAGAGTGGTATTATGGTACTTGTTACCGGTCAGTCGGGAACCGGAAAGGAACTTGTTGCGAAAGCGATTCACTATAATTCACCTCGTGGGCGTAAACCTTTCGTGACTGTCAATATGGGTGCTATTCCTGAGGACCTGATAGAAAGCGAATTGTTCGGTCACGAAAAGGGTGCCTTTACAGATGCACGTGATCGCAGGCTGGGAAAATTTGAAGAAGCCAATGAAGGTTCCATTTTCCTGGATGAAATAGGTGAAATGGATTTGCTGATGCAAACCAAACTTCTCCGGGTTTTACAGGAAAAAGAAGTTACACGTATAGGAAGTAATAAATCTATCAAACTGGACGTTCGTGTAATTGCCGCAACTAACAGGAACCTTGCTACAGAAGTAAAAGAAGGACGATTCAGGGAAGATTTATTCTATCGCCTGCAGGGATTTTTAATTCATCTGCCGCCATTATTTGAACGCGGAGATGATGTGATCCTGCTCTCTAAAAGTTTCCTGTCAGAATTCTGCAAAGAAAACCGGATACCACAGATTGCATTGTCCAAGGAATGCCAAAAATTTTTAACCGATTATAATTGGCCCGGCAACGTACGTGAGTTAAAAGCAGTGATTGAACGTGCTGCTGTGATGTGTGAAAACAATGAGATCAAGCCGGAAGATATCGTATTTGTGAACTAAGGAATTCAAAGATAAATCTTGACTTATCCCCAAACTAATCTAAAGATATCGTCAGGACAAGAAGGCTGCCCCGTAAGGCAGCTTTTATTTTGTGCGCCATACATGTTCTTTTACTATAGGGTGAGAGTCCCGAACAGGTGTTGATCACCGCGAACTGTTAGCTGAAAGCAAGGGCGTTGCCGCGAGGCAAGGTCTGAAGGAAGCTGAAGGCAAAAATGGGTGATGACGAACAGAAACAGGATACAAGGCATATCAAGGGATGGTAAGCGAGCAATAGATTGCAAAGCCATAAGGTGATCCGTAACCGCGAGTGTAAATCCTGCGTCATTCATTGAAAGTAAAAGAACTTACTGTGGGAGATCTCCCGACTGAGAGGAAAGGAGAAGTCAGCAGAGGCCATAGTAGTTGAAGAAGTATTTTCTCAGGAAAAGAAAATCCGGAGAAGATAACAAGACAACGAAGGGCTGAATTATTAACTAAGGCAGCAAAGCTGCATGCTTGTAAAAGCGATGAAGAAAGCGAATGTAAAGACAGGGTTGCTGATAAATTCCTTAATAAAGGAAGAAGGCAACTTATTCACCGGCCAGCAAACTATTCCTGTCGTACTTCACAGGGAAAAGAACGGGAAGGTATCGCAGTCGTGGCTTTCAGCGTGTGTAGCAGAGCGCGCCTTGACCAAAGATTTACTGAGTGCAGCGATGCAAGGGGTAAATTTACTGCGGGCATACCGCAGGGTAGTGAGCAATGCAGGAAGTGCAGGGGTTGATGGGATGACTGTAAAAGACCTCAAAGAATGGATTCGCAAGAATCTCAACAGCATAGGCGATGAGATTCTTGCAGGCAGGTACACACCACAGGCGGTGAAAATGGTAGAGATATCTAAATCCAATGGCGGCAAACGCCAGTTGGGGATTCCCACTGTGATAGATCGTATGTTGCAGCAAGCCATTCATCAGGTGATGAGTCCGGGATACGAGCGAGTGTTTTCGGATCATAGTTATGGGTTCAGACCAAAACGCAGTGCACATCATGCGTTAGCACAGGCAAGTAATCTGGTATCAGAAGGCAAATGTTATGTGGTTGATCTTGATCTGGAGAATTTCTTCGATGAAGTGAACCATGACCGACTAATGTGGCTGCTCAGTACAAGGGTCGGAGATAAGAGAATGTTATTACTGATCCGCAAATATCTTCAGGCCGGCATAATGCATGGAGGTTTACTGGGTCAACACATTAAAGGCACGCCACAGGGAAGTCCTTTATCGCCATTATTATCCAACATCGTTCTTGATGAACTGGATAGGGAAATGGATCGAAGAGGATTATCGCACGTGCGTTATGCAGATGATATCAAAATTTTCTGTAGCAGTCAAAAGGCCGCACAGAAAGTAAAGCAAAAGATAACGCAGTACATCACCGATGTGCTTAAGTTGAAAGTCAACGAGCAGAAGAGTGCAGTAAGGCAAAGTTATGAGCTGAACTTTCTGGGACATGGCATAGACAAACATGGAAATCTGTTACTGAGCAAGCAAAGTGAAGACCGATTGATGCGAAGGGCACGCAGCCTAACCAAGAGGAATAAAGGGATCAGTTTTGAGCAGATGCTTCAACAACTGCACCTGTACCTGCGCGGTTGGCTGATGTACTTCCGTTATGCACGTATGCAGAAGAAGTTGCAGCGCATAGACTCATGGTTGCGCAGACGACTCCGTTGTGTGCGGTTGAAACAATGCAAGAGAGCCATTGGAATTGTTCGCTGGCTTCGAAAGTTAGGGATGACTACGCAACGCTCCTGGTTAATTGCTCTTAGTGGCAAAGGCTGGTGGCGTCTAAGTAACACTCCGGCTGTCAACGAGGCGATGAGTAACAAATGGCTAAGCTCAGTAGGATTTTATTGTTTGAGCGATCACTACGCAGGTTACCAAGTTAATAAAACCGCTGTATGCGTCTAAGCATGTACAGTGGTGTGAGAGGGAGGCAAAGCTACTTTAACAAGTATCTTTGCCCCCTACTTTAATTCAGAGAATTTCTTTTGCAGGAACATCGTTAGGTTCACATTCCAAAGAATCATCGACATCCCATAAAATACATCTTCAACAGGAATCGTTAACAGTCGAATCCCCAGGTTTTCACTGTCGTTGTACCAGACGACTTCTCCATCAATAAAAGATCCTGTCAGCATTCCATTCATGAGGAAGAATGGAACCAGGATGAAGCAATAGCTTAAAATGAAATGGGGGAGAAGGGGCCGGAAGAAATAGTATGCTGCAAAGAGCGAAACAGAGGCAAACAGGAACGTGGAACAGGTGTAATACCTGGAATGAAAAATAATCCCTGTGACCAACAATGCAGTCGCAAGAAATAAAATTATATTCCGGACCAGCGTTTCCCGAATTCTAAATTGCGGTATCAATGTACGGAACACATGAAATGTAAATACGCTGGCATAAGGGACACAGATGAAGAAAAAGTATTCTTCTATAGGAAGATTCAGAAAAAATATTCCTGAAAGGTATTCCTGGTTGAATCCCCACACGCCGATACGGGTGAAGTAAGAATCCCACGCAACAAATACCAGCCCGACAACAAGAATGGATGTGAATAACGACCTCCAGAGTTTATAAAACTGCAATCTCTTTTCAAAACTGAAAGCAAATGGAATTGCAATTGCAGCAAGATCAAGGATTAGGTAAAGTGACATTTAATTAGTTCGGATTCGTTGCAGAACTTAATTTTTCCAGAGTGAAATAATAAAAATTACAGATCCGAAATCCGAATCTCGAAATCCGATAATTAGCGGGACGAAAAAAACAATCTCCAATTAGAATGCTCATGGTATTCTTAAAGTTTCTTTTTGATTGTAGTTTATTGCAAACAAGTTGCTTCCTGGCTGTTCTTTCGGATTTCGATATTCGATTTTTTTATCTTTTATCGGAACAATATTTTATGACTACACCAGCCATAGGCAACCAGGCTTACTTTGCGGTAGTTCGGAATTCTTATTCTCCTGTGCATGATTTCAGACGGTGGTGTACGTTCCAGTTTTTTCAAGAGTTTGTAATAATATACATAGGCGATATAGACACCAAGCTGTGCTTTTTTGGGCAACTCTTTGATGCCGGCATAGGCAGTTGTAAAATCACTTTTGATTTCAGCGATTATTTTTTCTTTGTCTGAGGATGAAAAATTCAAGAGATCAATTCCGGGAAAATATGTCCGGGCGAGGTTTTCATAATCATTCCTGATATCCCGAAGAAAATTTACTTTCTGAAATGCTGAACCTAAACTCATTGCTGGTTTCTTCAATCGTTCATATTCTTTTTCATCACCTTCTACAAATATTTTGAGACACATGAGCCCTACAACATCTGCTGAACCATAAATATAGCTGAGGTATTCTTCCTTATTATAGGTTGATTTATGCAAATCGAGTTTCATGCTCTTCAAAAAAGCGTCAACCAAATCGCGTCCGAGGTCGTATTTATGAAAAGTGAGCTGGAAACTCTGCAGTACTGGATTCAGACTGATTTTATTTTCAAGCGCATGGTTCACTTCGAGTTCGAAATTGTCAAGTAAGAGCTGCTTGTCGTAATTGTGAAAAGTATCAACGATTTCATCAGCGAGCCGGACAAAACCATAGATGCCGTAGATTCCATCCCTGATACCCGGGGCAAGCAGGCGTATGGCTATAGAAAACGAAGTGCTGTAAGCTTTCGTTAGCCGCTTGCTGTTTTCCAGTGATACTTTGTTGTAGAGCTCGATGTTCAAGACAAGGTGTGGTTTTTTATAACTTGTTCGGCGACAATTTTTCCGGAGATGATGCAAGGGAGAACGTCTGGATCCGGTACCGTCAATTGGCCTGCAAAGTAAAGATTGTTAACCTTCCTGCTGAGGATTTTCGGATGCAGAAAAGCTGTTTGCCGAAAAAAAGTTTTCAAAAATATCCGGCATCCAGCACCATGTCGGCCCCATGTTGAAAGTAAATCCATCCTGTTTCCATTGCCGTGTCATTCCTCCGGGCTGCTCATTCTTCTCAAGCATGGTAACTTCATACCCGTTCTTTGCCAGGTAGCAGGAGGCAGAGGGTGACGAAAATCCGGAACCGATTACAATTACTTTTTTCAAACCGTGATAATGGGCTGCAAATAAAGTAAGAAATAAGTTATTTGGCGCAAATCTGACGTTTCAATTTCAACTCCACCCCTCAAATTATTGCCTTTTTTAGGTTTGTATCTCAGTTCAACCGGTTATCAATTTATCAATAACATTTCTATCTTTGAACGGTGATGAAGAAATTCCTTCTCTTGCATTTCATTTTCCTTTTTGCATCGCTTCTAATTAATGATGCCTTTGCGCAGGGACCTTTAAGGCGTGTGTGGGATTATCGTTATGGTGGAAATGATGCAGATGGTACTACCTGTTTTATTCAAACGCGTGACAATGGTTTTGCGATTGCGGGTTACTCCACGTCAGGTGCTACAGGCGACAAAACGCAGCCTTCATGGGGTAGTTATGATTACTGGATTGTCAAATTGGATACCGGTGGTATCATGCAAACTAATTTTCGTTTTGGAGGATTCAGTGATGATTTGCTTACGGCCATTCAGCAAACAAGCGATGGAGGATATATCACCGGCGGTTTCTCCAGTTCTGATATCGGCGGCGACCGTACTGAGAATAGCCGTGGCAGTTATGATTATTGGATTGTTAAAGCTGATTCGGCAGGAAATAAAATGTGGGACAAACGCTTTGGGGGTGATGATTACGATGAACTTTTTAGTGTTTTACAAGTTGCTGACGGCGGTTATTTATTAGGTGGCTGGTCACTCTCAGGTGCCAATGGTGATAAATCAGATACTTCATTCGGAGGTAGCGACTACTGGATTGTTCGGACTGATTCGATGGGTAATAAAATGTGGGATAAGCGTTATGGTGGATTATTATCAGAGTCATTGTATGCTATGCTTGCGATGGCGGATGGAGGTTTTCTTCTGTGCGGCACTTCTTCTTCAGATATCAGCGGTGATAAATCAGAAAATTCCCGGGGGTCTAATGATTATTGGATTGTCCGTATTGATTCTCTCGGAAATAAAATATGGGACAAGACCTTCGGCGGAAGCGGAATTGATGTTCCCAGTTGTATTCAGCCGGTCACTGGTGGAGATTTTATTGTTGGTGGCTGGTCTGACTCACCCTTTGACGGAGACAAAAGTGACGGCACGAACGGTTTACAGGATTTTTGGATTCTTAAATTTGATTCACTGGGAAATAAAATCTGGGACCGGGATTTCGGAGGTGTTGACATAGAAGATGGTTTCGGAAATGTTTTTCAAACACTCGATTCCGGATTTATGGTTTCAGGTACGTCATACTCCGGAATTAGCGGAGATAAAACGGAAACCAATTTGGGTGCTGAACAAAACTGGCTCATCAAAACTGACTCCCTGGGAATACAGCAATGGGATAAAACAATATTAACTACAGGACATGATGAAACAGGATTTACAATTCAGTCTTCAGATGGATGTTATGCCGTAACTGTTCCGTCAAGCGGAGGAATTGGCGGATTCAAAACCCAGGATACGCGCGGCTTTAATGACTATTGGACAGTCAAATTCTGTGACAGCACACTTTGGCCGAACACGATTTTTTCCTCTTCCAATATTCAGATTTGTCCAGGCACGTGTACGGATTTTATCAACTTCTCACAGAATGCTGTTACCTACCAATGGAGTTTCCCGGGCGGAATTCCTTCATCAAGCAATGATTCTATGCCTTCAACAATCTGCTATGCGAATCCCGGAAGCTATGACGTGATGTTGGTGAGTACCAATTATTTTGCGACTGATACTTTATTCGTTCCAAATTACATAACTGTTTATCCGCAAACATTACCTCAGAGTATTCACCAAATAAATGATACACTGTATTCCAACCTTGGTTTTCAAACATATCAATGGTACCTGGATGGCAATTTGATTCCGGGGGCAACTGAATATTTTTATTTTGCTTTGGCTCCGGGTAACTACAATGTAGTTTGCTCTGATAGCAATGGCTGTGAATTGGAAGCGGCAATATTTGATGTTTTAATTTCAGTTGATCAAATAAATGGCAGGGCTGGTTTCGAAATATTTCCGAATCCTGTGGAAAACAAATTCACAATTTATTATCCACTTCCGGCAGCCATCGGAAACACAAGGGAAAAAACACTTGTAATTTTCATCTACAATTTGCTTGGTGATATGGTCAAATCTGTTCCGGCAATTTCCCTGGCAGACGGACACAGTGGTGAGATTGATATTTCATGGCTTTCACCCGGCGTGTATTGGATGGAAGTGAACAACACTGGACTTGCTCCAGGAGGTACTGATAAGAAATTCAGAACGAAACTTGTGAAGTTATAACCACTTTTCTTTTTATTAGGCAATCCATTCATAACTTTTGCCTGGATTGTTTGTTCTTTTTCCACACTACCTATTTCCTTTTACACATAACTTTGTCGCATGTACCGCAATACACAACATTGGATTAAGGCGCTGGAAGAAGCAGGAGAACTTGTCCGGATTAAAGAGTTTGTAAATCCGCTTTTAGAAATTTCTGAAATCACCGATCGTGTTTCGAAACACAATGGCCCGGCCTTGCTTTTTGAAAATACCGGAACGCCGTTTCCTGTGCTCATTAATTCTATGGGTTCAGAGAAAAGAATGGCAATGGCATTGGGCGTTAGAGAATTGGATGACATAGGAAAGGAAATTGAACAGCTTTTTCAGCAGCTTACTGGTCCGAAGGAATCTGTTTTGGAGAAACTGAAATTATTGCCAAAGCTCAATGCAATTGGTTCCTGGATGCCGAAAGTAATATCAGGTAAAGGAGAATGCCAGCAGGTAATCATGAAGCAACCTGATATCACATCCTTTCCTGTGCTGAAATGCTGGCCGGAAGATGGTGGTCCGTTTCTTACGCTGCCTATTATTCATACAAAGGATCCCAATACAGGAATCCGAAATGTCGGCTTGTACCGCATGCAGGTTTTCTCTCCAACAATGACGGCGATGCATTGGCACAGGCATAAAGTGAGTGCACGTCATTTCAATGAGTACAAAAAACTTGGAATGAAAATGCCCGTAGCTGTGGCGCTTGGTGGCGACCCTGCTTATTCTTACAGTGCTACTGCACCATTGCCGGATGGTGTTGATGAATACATGCTTGCGGGCTTCATACGAAAAAGGAAAGTTGAACTCGTTCAATGTCTTACGCAGGATGTGCAGGTTCCTGCAGATGCCGACATTATAATCGAAGGATACATTGACCCGGAGGAAGAATATATACTTGAAGGTCCTTTTGGAGATCATACCGGTTATTATTCACTGGCAGACTATTATCCGAAGTTTCACATCACCTGCATTACGCACAGGAAGGATGCCGTTTTTCCAGCAACCATCGTTGGAATTCCGCCACAGGAAGATGCATGGCTGGGTAA
This sequence comes from Bacteroidota bacterium, assembly GCA_039930605.1. Taxonomy (GTDB): domain Bacteria; phylum Bacteroidota; class Bacteroidia; order AKYH767-A; family 2013-40CM-41-45; genus JAPLDB01. The sequence continues at coordinate 4,272 of JBDTTM010000034.1, read as the reverse complement.
GGCTACTGAACGGATTTTCCTGATGCCCATCAAGATGACTATGGTGCCGGAAATTGTTGATATGAATCTGCCTGTTGAAGGTGTATTCCATAACCTGGTGATCGTTAAAATAAAAAAGGATTATCCTGGACAAGCCCTTAAGGTCATGCATTCGCTCTGGGGTGCAGGCCAGATGATGTTTACAAAAATGATGATTGTGGTAGATGGAGATGTCAACATTCATAATCCCTTTGAAGTTGCAAAATATATTTCTGGAAATTTTGACGCCGCAACCGATGTAATGTTTACGCAAGGTCCAGTGGATGTGCTCGATCATTCCTGTTCTGTGATGGCTTTCGGTGGAAAGATTGGAATTGATGCAACCACGAAAATGCCCGAAGAAGGAGGGAAGAAAGAACATCCTTCATTGGCCCTTGATCATTGGGGATCGGGAGAGAATGGACTTCACTTTCAAAAGAATATTTTTGAAAGTTTTGTTGAGATAAAAGCAGTGAATACATCACTACTCCAAAAGGAAATTTCTCTTGTCTTTATCGCAATTGAAAAAAACAGGAAGAATCACATTCGGGAAATAGGAGAGAAGCTGGTTTCCATGCCGGAACTAAAAAATATCAAGGTGATTATTTTCCTGGATCATACGATGGATGTTTCAGATACTGCAGATGCTGTCTGGCGTTTTGCGAATAACTTAGATCCCAAACGCGATCACCAGGTTATTCATGCAAAAAAAGATGGAGATATTTCTCATTTGTTACTTGATGCAACACGAAAGACCAAAGAGTTTGATGGCTTTCAACGCGATTGGCCTAACATTCTTGCTTCTGATGAGCAAACCATCCAGCGGGTCGATGAAATCTGGAACAAACTCGGACTTGGATCACTTATTACCTCTCCTTCATTGAAATACAGGAAACAATTGTATTCCGGCGGTGCTGTTGCAGATTAAAATAAAATAATGCTGTCCCGGGTTTTTACGGCCGGAAAAGCGGGTTGCGTGGCGCCGTTTTTATAGACAGGTCATCAATGTAAAACGTTTCATGATTTGGATTCCAGACGTACACGCTCAGCTCACAATCTTCCGGAGGGATTGCTGAAAATAAAAAAACTTTTGTCCATTTGTTTTTTGCATAAAAAAAATATTGAAGAGGAGCCGCAGCATAAGAAACCATCTCGCCATTTTTTGTAAAGGCAACAACCAAAGAAGCTGTTCGTATTGTATCAGCAGCATAAAACCATGCTTCTGCCTTCAGCATATTTGAACTATTAAGGTTGAGCTTTGAAGTTTCATTTTTATAACTGATGCCATATTCCTTGCGCCCGTCCATTTTTTCTGAAAACAACCCCGAACGTGCAAAATCACCTGATCGGTTGTCGGTTTCGTAATTCCAATTGTTTCTTTCAAAATCTGTTCCGGTGATAATTTTTTCAGAATCAGTCTGTGGTCCTCTTTTGAAAAGTGTGATCTCGGAATTGAAAAATGTATCGCGTTCAACAATTACCTGAAATTGTTCTTCAATAAATACAGGCGTTTCATACGCATGAAGGGCATTGGTCCATGCATATAGAAAGTAGGTGGCCTTTGCAGTGTCGAGAATGCTTGACAACACACCATATTTCGTTCTTTCGTCATCTGCATAAACTGAAATATTCGGTTCGTGGTTCAACCGCCGGAAATAATAATTGATGTATTCAGGAGTACTGAGAGAGAAAAGTTTGACAATATTTTCTTTGCCGTATTTCTCATCCCATTCTTTTGTTTTCTCAGCGAGTTCCTTAAATACACCAAAATGATTTGTTTGATAAAACTTATTTTCAATCACTGTACTGTAAAGCCCTGACCCCAGCATTACAAGAACTAAAGTGACAGTTATTTTTTTGGTAATCCATTCGACATTGATGAATGAAAAAAGGAATAGGAGCAGGAATGGAAATGAAAATAGTAAAGTTGAGTATTGAAGTACAGGTGATTTCCAGATGGAATAAAAATAGCCGACAAGAAATGGAACCATAAACCAGGTGAGGGAAAGTGTGTGAAATTTATTCCATGAATACTTTTTGAAATAAAGTACAGCAGGGACTATAAAAATGCAGCACACGATTATGATGACCAGCCATGATTGATTGAAAATGTATAACAGGAAGCGGAACAGAAAACTACTGTCGGGCGCGGGTAGCCATCCGCCGATGCCTTCATATCCGAATTGTTGCTGAAAAATGGAAATGGAAGGAATAAATAAAAGGATTGGAATACAGTTGAGTAAAATATATTGAACGTAATTTCCTTTCTTTAAAAAGAACAATCCGCTCACACCAATAATGCCTGCCAGCATGAATGAAAAATAGTGGGAATAAATGCAGCATGCGGAACACAGCACATAAGCAATGGAAATCCAGGCACTTTTCTTTTCGTCAAATAATAATCTTGTCCAGAAATAAGCAAGTGCCAGTGAAAACATAAGACCGATTGAATAGGGGCGCGCAATCTGACTATACAGCAATGGAAATACCAATATCGCCAATGCAGCGGCTGATAAAAGTCCTGTTGCAGACCCAAACCATCTTTTAGCGAGTAGGAAAATCAGCAGGATAGATACGATGCCGGATACTGCAAACGGAAACCTGATCGTGAATACATCGTCATTGAAATGGTGGATTGTAAACCAGATCATCGTTTGCACCAGGGCGGGATGTCCGTCCACCATAATTCCTTTTTGCACCAGTTCATGAAATGAAGTAAAGCGTGCACGGGTTAGAGCACTCAGTTCATCGTTTGAAAATGAAGTTTCTCCCAGGTTATGAAAACGAAGCCAGGAACCTATAAAAAGAATGATGAAGAGTAAAAGGTATTCTGTGTTCTTTTTCATTAAATCAAAAAAAGATTTGATGCCTTGGAAACTAAATCATCATATCAGTTCATGGACTTTCGTTGCTACCAACTTCATATTATGATTTACTCCGTTGTCTTAATACTTCGTGCAACAGCATGCCACAAGCAACAGAAACATTTAGAGAAGAAATTTGTCCTACAAGCGGAATCTTCAGGAGGTCGTCGGCGAGGCGTAACAGGTCATTCGAAATGCCTGTATCCTCGGATCCCATAATGATTGCACAAGGCGATTCAAAATCAGCATCAAATGAATTTGTCTTTCCTTTCTCAGTAGCTGCATAAATTTTTAAACCGCTTTCCCGCAAATAGAGCAATGTGTTTTTGATGTTATCAACCTTGCAAACCGGAATTATGTGCAAAGCTCCGGCAGAAGTTTTTACCGCATCAGCATTGATCTGTGCTGAACCCGTTGCAGGAATAATTAATGCATCAGCCCCACAGCATTCTGCAGTACGCGCGATCGCTCCGAAATTGCGTACGTCTGTGATGTAATCGAGTACAATGAACAACGGCGTTTTTCCTTCATTAAAACTGCGTTGCACGATTTCTTCCACAGGCGCATAACTGATTTGTGAGATATAGCAAATGACGTCCTGGTGGTTTGCTTTGGTAAGTCGACTCAGCTTCTCCAAAGGAACTTCCTGCCAGTTGATATTATGATCGCGCAACATCTGCTTCAGGTGTTTCATCTGCGCACTCGTGCTTTGCCGGTTGATAAAAATGCGCTCGATTTCTTTACCGGCTTCCACTGCTTCCATCACTGGACGGATACCGTAAATCAACTGGTCGCCACCGGACTCGTTTTGTTCTCTATAGTTTCTCATTGAGGAGCAAAGAAAGTAAAAGTAAGAGGATTGTCCCAATGTGCACCCAACTGCACATCTGCATATTGTTTAATTGTCATTGTAAACCCGTCCCTGTCGCCATACGTCAACTGCCCGCATCCACGCTCCTTCAAATAAGGGTTCGCGCGTAAGCTGGTAATCATTGTCTGTAAAAGGATTGATCACTTTGGTGAAAAAAAAATTAATTGAAAGGGCATTGTTAGGCGTCCCATAAATCCAGCTTTCAGCAGTGGAACTCTTGTACACATTGTTGGGCTTGCCAAAAACCGTATAAACCATTCCGCGATCAGTGCGCCAGCCTTCAGTATAAGAAGAAAAATACTGGTTGGCCTCCCGTATGCGTGTATAATATTTTTTAATCAAGAGCTTGGTTCGTTCTGCGTTCCCACCCAAATCCAGCCAGAATTTATCCATGGCAGCTTTTTTATTCGGATTCGATTTCATCTCCTCGAACTCCCGTTTCGTTGTAAGATACCGGACACATTCCACCATTTGCTCGGGAGAAGTTACCGCCGGGAATGAATTCGGAAATACAAAAAG
>JBDTTM010000033.1:0-18085 GCA_039930605.1 Bacteroidota bacterium | reverse complement strand
ATCCGGAATATTTCCTATTCTTCATCTGATGTTTTAATCCAGCAAATATTAAACCTGGAAAGAAAGAAATCAGTTATTGATTCCGGTAAAGTATGTGATTCCGATATGCTCGACAAAGAGCGCGACCGGATAACTTCTTCCATCCGTGATTATGGATATTATTTCTTTAACCGGAATTATATTGTCTATGAAATTGACAGCTCGCTCGGCACACACCAGGTAGATATATACATGTATGTGAATCGCCAGTTTGAAGATGAAGGTCCCAATTCTGCAGGGAGGCAAGAAGGAGAAGATCATCACCGTTACCGCCTCAATAATATTTATATCTATAACAATTACAATTCGCTAACCGGTGAAGGGACTGTTGTTAACGATACTTCCGTACTGGACAGCTATTACTTTATTTCAAATCTGAAAAAAGATTATCTCAAAAAGGAAACGCTGTTGAGGTTTGTCTTCATGAAAAAAGGTGACAGCTTTCTTCAAAAGGATGTCGATTATACATATACACGACTGGCTGATTTGAGTCTTTTCAAGTTTATCAATTTCAAGTTTGTCGAGGTGCCGAGAGATAGTATGCAACGCGATTACCTGCTGGATGTTCAAATTCAGCTGACACCGCTGGAAAAACATGAATATAAGCTGGAAGCTGAGCTCACCCACAATGGTGGTAATCTCGGTGTGGCAGGAAGCGTTACTTATCAGAATAAAAATCTTTTCCGTGGCGCTGAATTACTTCAACTAAAAGTGTCGGGAGGATTAGAATCCCTCCGGAATTTCTCTGATACCAATGTTTCAAAAAAACTTTTCTTTTTCAATACCTATGACTTCGGACCTGAATTAAGCCTTGGTTTTAAAAAGTTCCTGATTCCCGGATTTATTGAACGTTCAACATCCAGGTACTTTAATCCCAAAACATTCCTTACTGTCGGAACCAATTACCAGGAGCGTCCCGATTACAAAAGGATCATTTCTAAATTTTCGTTCGGTTATCAATGGCGGCCGTCTGTACGTCAGTATTTCCAGTTTTATCCTTTTGAAGTAAACTCAGTGAGCGTAAAAAACTCACCCAAATTTGAAAAAAGATTGATTGAGACAGGAGATCCAAGTTTGATATACAGCTATAAAAATCACCTTATCACGTCCGGAAGGTTCAGTTGGGATTATACCAACCAAAGTGCCAGGTTGGGAAAGAGTTATTATTTCATTCGCATCAACCTGGAGATTGCCGGTAACACTTTGTATTGGTACAGCATGATTGCCGGTTCTCAAAAAGATACTTCAGAGAAAAGATACACCGTTTTCAAAAACATTTTCTCTCAATATATAAAACCAGATATTGATTTAATCTATCACATGCGGATCAATTTAAGTAACAAGATTGTGTATCGTCTTGCGGGTGGAATCGGGTTCACTTACGGAAATTCTAAAAACCTGACTTTGCCTTTTGACAAAGCCTTTTTCATCGGTGGTGCAAATGATATCCGCGCATGGCAGGCACGTTCGCTTGGCCCTGGCTCATATTCTGATGCCGGCAATATTGAAAACGGCGGGGATATAAAATTAGAAGCCAATGTTGAATACCGCGCCTCCATTTTTAAACGTCTTGAAGTAGCTACTTTTGCAGATGCTGGAAATGTGTGGTTACTCAATGACAAGTCAACCAAACTCGAAGGAGCTCTTTTTGATTCAGCTAAATTCTTAAAAGAGATTGCAGTTGGCGCCGGACTTGGAATTCGGCTCAATTTCAGTTTCTTTATTATCCGTATTGACTTTGGAGTCAAACTTGTGGATCCTGCACTCCCTGAATCCAACCGCTGGGTTTATGCGCACAGAAAATTTGTTATCGGGCAGGTAGTACCAAACCTTGCAATTGGTTACCCATTTTAGGGCAAAAAAAATCCGTCACGTTTTTAGGTGTGACGGACTTCAAAAAAACTTAATTACTTCTTGTTGTCCGTTCCGGGTGCTGTCGGTTTAGCAGCATCCTTATTTTCCATTATTGTGCGTTTTGTCTTTTTGCCATGCTTGCCCTGTTGTGTTGTTACCGGTTTTCCATTTCTTACTGTTGCAGGCGCAACTTTGGGTGCCGGTTTCGATACTGCAGGGTCTGCCACCTTTGCCGGATGTTGTTTAGTAGATACGACTGCCGGATTTTGTGCATTGGTGAATGCGAATGCAAAGCCAAGGAGCACTGTTGCTAAAAGGATCTTTTTCATATTATTATTTTTTTAGTTATATTTTTTAAGGGTGCAAATGTCGTGCCTGCCAGATGATTGAGTGGTGAGCACAGTATGGATGATAGATGAAGAGCAAAGAAGCGAAATTTTGCTGATATTGCAAAAGCACATTTCGGATATCGGTTTTCTCTCTTAGTTTTGCCGTCCGATTTAAAAAATTGAACTATGTCGTATCAAAAGATTACTGATCTGCTCGGGGCGCAAGGTGATGGATTGTTGAATCATGAATGTAAAACGGTGAAAAAGGAACTTCTTCACCTGCCGGGCGGGGATTTTGTGGACAGGATTTTTTCGATCAGTAACCGGAGTAAAAGTGTTCAGGATAACCTAAAGAAAATTTATAACCATGGCCGCTTGTCAGGAACCGGGTATCTTTCTATCCTTCCAGTTGACCAGGGCATTGAACATTCTGCCGGAGCTTCCTTTGCTCCGAACCCAATTTACTTCGATCCGGAAAATATCGTAAAGCTGGCTATAGAAGGAGGATGTAATGCTGTCGCTTCTACTTTCGGTGTCCTGGGGTCTGTTTCCAAAAAATATGCAGAAAAGATTCCGTTTATTGTTAAAATAAATCACAACGAATTTCTTACTTACCCGAATAAATTTGATCAGATTATGTTTGGCACCGTAAAGAGTGCTTACAACATGGGCGCTGCTGCAATTGGCGCTACTATTTATTTTGGTTCAGAAGAATCAACAAGACAAATCCAGGAAGTGGCGCGTGCATTTGAAGAAGCTCATGAACTGGGTATGGCAACAGTACTGTGGTGTTACCTTAGGAATAGTGGTTTCAAAAAAGATGGAAAAGATTACCACACCGCTGCAGACCTTACAGGGCAAGCCAATCATTTGGGCGTGACGATCCAGGCGGACATCATCAAACAAAAACTTCCAACTAATAACGGAGGTTATACCGCTATTAATTTTGGTAAAACCAATCCCAAAGTATATTCGGAATTAACAACGGATCATCCGATTGATCTTTGCCGGTACCAGGTATTAAACTGTTATATGGGAAGAATGGGTCTTATAAATTCCGGTGGTGAATCAAAAGGTGCAGGCGATATGAGTGAAGCAGTTACTACAGCTGTGATTAACAAGCGCGCCGGCGGTCAGGGATTGATCAGTGGCCGTAAGGCATTTCAAAAACCGATGAAGGAAGGTGTGGAGCTTCTCAATATGGTTCAGGAAGTATATTTGAGCAAAGAAATCACAATCGCATGAGGTAGACCCAGTTCACAAATTACAATCTACCAATTAACCTATCACCAATTAACCTCGAATGAGTTGGTTCAAAAGAATTAAAGGCGGCATCACTACATCCACCAAGGAGAAGAAGGAAACTCCTGAAGGACTTTGGCATAAGTGCCCGTCATGTAAGAATATTGTGCTCGCAAAGGATCATGCGGTGAACTGCTATGTCTGTGAAAAATGCAACTACCACGACCGCATTGGTTCAGAGGATTATTATGCAATCATTTTTGATGAAGGGAAATACCTGGAACTTTTTTCCGGTCTTATATCCGGCGATCCGCTGAAGTTTGTCGATACTAAAAAATATGTGGACAGGGTAGAGGAGTCAAGGAAGAAAAGCGGTTTGAACGATGCAATTCGTTCGGCTCATGGAGAAGTGAACGGTGAGGACCTGGTGATCTGTTGCATGGATTTTACATATATCGGTGGTTCAATGGGATCAGTAGTAGGAGAAAAGATTGCAAAGTCAATCGACTATTGTATTGAAAAGAAAGTTCCATTCATGATTATTTCAAAATCCGGCGGAGCGCGGATGATGGAAGCTGCATTTTCTTTGATGCAAATGGCGAAAACTGCTGCGAAGTTGACGTTGCTGGCTGATGCGAAACTTCCTTATATTTCATTATTGACGGATCCGACTACTGGTGGCGTTACTGCATCCTACGCAATGCTAGGTGACCTGAACATCGGCGAACCCGGTGCGCTTATTGGATTTGCAGGTCCACGCGTGGTCAAAGAAACCATCGGAAAAGATTTACCTAAGGGATTTCAAACCGCTGAGTTTGTACTGGAGCATGGCTTCCTTGATTTTATTGTGAATCGTCGCGAACTCAAAGTGAAACTTGCACAGGTACTGGGATTTTTCAAAAATTGATTCAGCTTTCAGTGAATTTTACATCGTAGTTTTCCAGTTCTTTCAACACAGGTTCGTATACTTCCTTTGTGACAGGCACTACAATACCACGTGCTTTAATTCCTCCGTTCAATACTAATTTTGAAGTAATTGCCAATGGCAGGCCAACCGTTTTTGCCATCGCAGTAAATACTGCATCCGCTCCTTTTACAACAAGATTGGAGTTAATTTTTTGAATTTTTTTATCTGATCCCGGTCCTTGGGGACTGATTTCAAACTGGTGCTGCATGACAATCATATCCTTGTCGATTGATTTCAACTTCCATTTTTCTTCCAGGAGTTTTTGCAAAGCCTGCGCGGGTGTAGCACGTTCCATATTGACAGGAGTTTTATCTAAAATACCTGTCCACTCCACCATTTTAATTTCTTCGCTATTCTCTTGCAGATTCATGAATGCTGCCAGCCGGCTTTTCAGTGAATTGTTTTCGCGATTGGCAGGAAGAAATGCTTCTACCATATGGGCATACGTGAGATGTGCAGAGTTGTCAATCACATAGCTGTCGTCTGTGAGACCCAGCTGAACGAAAATATTCCATGCCTTGCAGAATCCTGATTGGCGCAACGTCCCACGCAACATGGTCGGAATTTTTTCCAGGTGATAGAGCGGGCGGTATGAAAGTGAATCTCGGTTCGCATAACCATCGAAAGTTCCGCAATCTTCAACTTCTATAGTCTCTGTTTCATTAAAGAGCCTGTTATAAGGAAGGTACCGGTATTTTCCATCTTCAATAAATTTGGCTGTTCCTTGTCCTGCCAGGACTACATTGCGTGGGTTCCATGAAAACTTATAACCCCATGGATTGTCATTACTTTCAGGAGCAACCAATCCTCCACAATAGGATTTGAAAGAAATAATTTCTGCTCCCTGCGATTTTAACCGGTCAATGATTTTCATAGCACTCATGTGATCGAGGCCGGGATCAAGACCACATTCGTTCAGCAACACAACACCTTCTTTCAGGGCCTGCACGTGAAGTTGCTGCATTTCTTTCGAAACATAAGATGCAGTAGCCAAATGTTTTTTCTGATTTACACATTCCTGTGCCACAGCCATATGCATGTGTGCAGGCAACATGGAGATGACTAAATCTGCTTTGCTGATTTCCTCCCTACGCTGAGTTTCATTATTGATATCAAAAGCAATGGCCGATGAATGAGAATGATTATTGGTCTTTTCCTGCGCCAAAGTCAAGGAAACATCTGCAACAGTTAGATTCCAGTCCTGATCCTGTGCATGGTCAAGAAAATATTTAATAAGATAGGAAGATGACCTGCCGGCACCGACCAGGAGAATATTGCGCATTGATAAAATTTTGTGTGGCGAAGGTAAAAATTAGGCGGACAAAATATTTTCAAGATCCGCATTTGTTTTCTCCTTCACCAGCTGATGTCCTGAGTCAAGAATATGAAGGGATTTTTTGTTTCTCAGTCCACGGACAAATCTTTTTCCGATCAATGCAGGTATCACTTTATCAAACTTGCCGAAAAATAAATGGAAGTCGAGGTTCTTTTCGTTCACAATATTCCTGATCCGTCCTGTATCTGGATCGAGGTTACGGAGGCACATCCAGGTCTGGTAAACTTTTTCGCGTTTTATTGGTGAATCAAGTGAATTCCTGATAAAACTTGCCGTCTGGGAATTTACAAGATTGATTTTTTCAAATAAAGTTACCATTCGCAAATACCTGTTGGGGTGCGTGATCAACCGTTTGTAAATCCATCTGCCCGGCATCGATCGGGTAACAAAGCGATACCAGAACGAGAGTTTTATTCCGTCGGGAGCAAAGAGATAAACACTTCTGACCTCCTCAGGAAAAAGCTCAATCAGTTTCAAAGCTACTTTGCCTCCTATACTATACCCGAGTAAAGAAAAATAAGTCTGATGAATATGCCAGAGAAAATTTCTAAAATATTTCTGGAATTGCAGGGTATCAATACCGTACATCGTTGTTTCCTTGTCTATGGTACTTTCTCCGTGGTAAGGTAGATTGAATGAATAGATCGTAAAATTTTTACCGAGTGACGGTTCCAGTGTCCTAAACATGGCCGACGAGTTGTTAAAACCATGAAATGCAAACATGGCTTTCTCGCCATTCCCGATGATCTCATATTCAAGGGTGATTCCTTCATAGTGGAAAGACAACATGGGCCAAAGATATTTTAAATAGTGAACGTTGACCTGTTAATCTGGGGGGTATTGAAATCGAACTAATTGATCATAAGTTCCCATATAAACAACCATTAATCAGCTGTCTAATTCTTTATCTTCGCGAACCCAAAACTCACATTTAATGCCAAGAGATAATTCCATAAAACACGTACTCATCATCGGTTCGGGCCCTATCATCATCGGACAAGCCTGTGAATTTGATTATGCAGGTTCCCAGGCCTCTCGATCCCTGAAGGAAGAAGGAATTGAAGTTTCGTTGATCAATTCCAACCCTGCAACGATCATGACGGACAAAGTCACCGCCGACAATGTGTACCTCAAGCCGCTGACGAAGAAATCCATTGCTGAAATTCTCGAATTGCATTCAAACAGGAAAGATGGTAAAAAGATTGATGCTGTGCTGCCAACCATGGGCGGACAAACAGCATTGAACCTTGCTATAGAATGTCAGAAAGGCGGGGTGTGGGAAAAATTCGGTGTGAAGATGATCGGTGTTGATGTGGATGCGATTCATACAACAGAAGACAGAGAAAAATTCCGTTTGCGGATGCTGAGCATCGGTGCAGGAGTATGCAAAGGCAGGACTGCAAAATCATTTCTCGAAGGGAAGGAAATAGCACAGGAGATTGGCTTTCCATTGGTGATTCGTCCGTCATTTACATTGGGCGGCACAGGTGGTGGTTTTGTTTACAAGAAAGAAGATTTTGATGAATTCCTTAACCGCGGTTTACATGCTTCCCCTATTCATGAAGTATTGGTGGAGCAAAGTGTTTTCGGCTGGAAGGAATATGAACTTGAATTGCTGCGTGATGCGAACCAAAACGTCATCATCATTTGTTCCATCGAAAATTTTGACCCGATGGGAATTCATACCGGCGACTCGATTACCGTTGCACCTGCAATGACTTTGAGTGATACCACGTATCAGCGCATGCGTGACCTTGCTATCAAATGTATGAATGCCATCGGTCAGTTTGCCGGTGGATGCAACATCCAGTTTGCTGTGAACCCTGAAAACGAAACCGAGATGATCGTGATTGAGATCAACCCGCGTGTATCGCGTTCATCGGCATTGGCAAGTAAGGCGACAGGATATCCGATTGCAAAAATTGCGGCCAAACTGGCGATCGGTTATTACCTCGATGAATTGAAAAACCAGATTACAAAATCTACTTCGGCATTTTTCGAACCGACTATTGACTATGTAATTGTAAAAGTTCCACGTTGGAATTTCGATAAGTTCAAAGGAACCGACCGCCATCTCGGATTACAGATGAAATCGGTTGGAGAAGCAATGGGTATCGGAAGAAATTTCCAGGAGGCATTACAGAAAGCATGTCAGAGTCTGGAGATCAGGAGAAACGGACTGGGTGCTGACGGCAGGGAAATCCGTGAACAGGATGAAATCCTGGATTCATTGGAACGACCAAGATGGAACAGGTTGTTTCATATTTACGATGCATTCAAAATTGGAATTAAATTTTCCACGATTCAGAAGCTGACGAAAATTGATACCTGGTTTCTCCGGCAGATTGAGGAATTGATTGAACTTGAAAAAGAAATTGAAAAATATACCATCGCAGAAATTCCTCGTGAGTTGCTGATGGAAGCGAAGAAGAAAGGTTATGCCGACAGGCAGATTGCGCATTTGCTGCGTTGCTGGGAAAGCGAGGTATTTAAGAAGAGACATGAACTCGGTATCAAACGTGTCTATAAACTTGTTGATACATGTGCAGCAGAGTTTGAAGCGAAAACACCTTATTACTATTCCACATTTGATGAAGAGAATGAATCTGTTCCTTCTGACAAGAAGAAAGTAATTATCCTGGGCAGTGGACCGAACCGGATCGGGCAGGGGATAGAGTTTGATTACAGTTGTGTACATGGTGTGCTTGCTGCAAAAGAATGTGGTTATGAAACGATCATGATCAATTGCAATCCCGAAACTGTCTCTACTGATTTTGATATTGCAGACAAACTTTATTTCGAACCTGTTTTTTGGGAACATATCTATGAAATCATTGAGCATGAGAAACCGGAAGGCGTCATTGTGCAGCTTGGTGGACAGACTGCATTAAAGCTTGCAGAGAAATTAAATAAGTACGGAATTAAAATTATCGGCACCAGTTATGAATCACTGGATCTTGCTGAAGACCGCGGACGGTTTTCCAACTTGCTTCGTGAGCTGAATATTCCCTATCCGAAATTTGGTGTGATTGAAAATGCAGACCAAAGTGTTTCGCTTTCACGCGAGCTGGGCTTTCCGTTGTTGGTGCGTCCTTCCTATGTATTGGGCGGTCAAAGCATGAAGATCGTTATTAATGAAGAGGAACTGGAACAGCACGTGGTGCAGATTCTCCAGGATATTCCGGGCAACCAGATTTTACTTGATCATTTTTTAGAGCGCGCCATTGAAGCGGAAGCAGATGCGATTTGTGATGGAGAAGATTCATACATCATCGGCATCATGGAGCACATTGAACCCGCAGGCATTCACAGTGGTGACAGCAATGCAGTACTTCCTCCATTTGACCTCAGTAAAAATGTGATGAACCAGATCACTGAATATACAAAGAAGATTGCGAAAGCCATGCATGTGAAGGGGCTGATCAATATCCAGTTCGCCATTAAGGAGGAGATTGTGTATGTAATTGAAGCCAATCCTCGTGCATCGCGCACGGTGCCGTTTATTGCCAAGGCGTATGACGAGCCGTATGTGAACTACGCTACCAAACTGATGCTCGGTGCAAACAAGGTGAAAGATTTCAAATTCAATCCAAAGATGGATGGATATGCAATCAAGATTCCTGTATTCAGCTTTGATAAATTTTTAGACGTAAATAAAGAGCTCGGTCCGGAGATGAAATCAACGGGCGAAGCGATTTATTTTATCAAGGATCTGGAGGATGATTTTTTTCAAAAGGTTTATGGAGAGAGGAATTTGTATCTGAGCAGGTAATTTGAGATTGAAAATTAAATCTAACTTTGTATCATGAGCAAACAGTACTGCTTAACAGCAATAATAGAGCGCGAAGGAAAAGGATATGTTTCATCATGCCCTGAACTTGACATTGCAAGTCAGGGAACTTCGATTGAAGAAGCAAGTGATAATTTGAAAGAAGCAGTGGAACTCTTTTTTGAAACTGCTTCGAAAAAAGAAATCAATGTGAGAACTTTTTTTGCTTGAGTAAATAACAAACCCAATGAACAAAATCATAACTGTTGATCCTGAAGTAATGAGTGGAATGCCGGTGTTTACCGGTACACGGGTTCCCATTAAAAATCTTTTCGATTATCTGGAGACAGGAGATACTGTGAAAACTTTTCTTGATGATTTTCCTTCCGTTACAAAGGAGCAAGCCATCGGTATTTTAGAATTGGCTGAAAAAATTATCACCGACACAACCGAAGGACTCAATGAAAATATTGCTCGATGAATGTTTGCCTAAGCGAATAAAAGCATCTCTCTCAAGCCCCGAAGCCAAAACAGTAACCGAAATGGGCTGGAACAGTTTGCGAAACGGTCAACTCATGAAAGTTGCCATTGAACAGGGTTTCGATATGCTCCTTACCATTGATAAGAATCTTGAGTTCCAGCAAAACCTGAAAGCATACCAAATCTCAATTGTAATTTTCGATGTGCCGAGAAGTAAGATTGAATTGATACTTCCGCTCATTCCGAAATTTAATGAGCAACTTTCTTCTTTCGAAAAAGGAAAAGCATATCGGATAAAATAGTTTTCTTAGTTTTACTGAATGAGAAACCTACTTACTCTCTTCTTTTTCTATTTTCAGTTTGCTTTTTTGGCGAAGGGGCAGGTGACGTTTCAAAAAGTTTATTCTGTTAATGATAATTTGTCCCCTGTTTCAATAGATGTAACTTCAGATGGTGGTTATTTAATAGGTGGACAAAAAGTAGCAGGACCAAATGATACAGTTCATTTTTGTGTTCTTAAAATCAACTTCATGGGGAACATCATTTGGTCGAGGGAATATTACAATAGTCAAGTGAATCTGCCTTCTTAATGTATGCAAACAATTGACAATGGATTTATTCAATTGGGAAGGTCAAAGGATTCTATATCATTAGAACACCGTGTGATTTTAATCAAAACGGATTCAAGCGGAGCGATGGAATGGTCAAGGGAATTTGGTGACCAGTTTGATGATCCTAATGGAGTCTTTATTCTGCAAGCTGCAGATAGTGGTTATATTTTTTCATGTCATTCCTATGCTACTTTAATAATCAGGACTAACTCAAATGGAGATACAGTTTGGACTAAAAATTATAATGCCGGCCTGATATCTTCAATTTTGCAAACCAATGACAACGGATTTATTCTTGCTGGTCGCTTCGATACTCTGGGGGGAGGAGCTAATGCTTTATTTTGTAAAATAGATTCACTCGGTAATATTATCTGGTCACATGTATTTGACGGAGGCAGTGCAGTGGAGGAGTGTGTTAACGTAATATAAACCATGGAGAATGATTTTTTATTTATTGGAAATTCTTCTGAGCCAGGTGCCACGAATCAAAAAATATTCATGATAAAAACGAATCCTGTTGGTGATATAATCTGGACTAAATCTTTTGTTGCCGGTAATGGTTGCCATTCGTCTAGTATTGTTCTTGATGAGGACAGTGGTTTTACTGTAGTTGGATCAATTAACCATGGATTATCCGAGAATGTTTTATTATTCAAAACAAATTCATCTGGTGATATTTTATGGTCAAAGGAGTTTGTTGGTGAGTCAGCTGGAATTTCTCTAAAAAAAACCGCAGACGGAGGAAATATTATTCTCGGGAACAAATATGATATATGGACAATATATGTAATTAAAACAGATTCAAACGGCAATAGTGGTTGCAATGAGAATGATCCGGGTGTTTTACTTTCTAATAAGTCGTTCCAGATTTATAATGTGTTTTCTGGTTCCTCGTTCGGCTATCAGGTTTATCAACCTATTGTAAATACTGGATATCAGCCAATTACTTCTACAACTCTTTGTCTTTCGGATGGTATTAAAAATACAACAATGAATATTCTCTTTACGCTGTCTCCTAATCCTGTCTCATCAACTTTAGCTATTGCAACTAACCAATCTCTGATTAAAATAGTTGATATTTTTAATGTGCTTGGTGAAAATATTAAATACCTGGAGTTTATGGATGGAAAATCAGATATCGAAATCAATGTGAGTAGTCTTGATGCAGGCATTTATTTTGTAAAAGTCGAAACCGAAAACGGATCCTCAGTTCAAAAGCTGTTGAAGCAATAGCAGGCGTCCCGATTTGCCGGGACGCTGATTTCTTATAATTGACGCCTATTGAATCATTTTTGATCATCACCATCATGATGATCAGCATTCGCTTTTTTTTAAGATGCAGTTCAAAAGTTGGGAAGCATGTCAATCGAATAGTCTGCGCCAAATCGTTTTGGAATCAACTTTGAAGAAGGCTGTTGAAGCCCCTCTGTGTGTTTGGTTTTAGCGAGGGCGAGAGGGGTTGGAGTGTGTGTTTGTTGAAACCGGAATGCGGCTTTTTATGATGGTGATGATATGCTGGATTAAACTCTTTAGTGAATTTAATTATCAGAACGAAAATGCCATTTCAAACAACAATTGATGTGAGTTCTCTTTATCCTTCCATCTATTTTGTAAAAGTTGAAACCGGGCAAGGCAGTACAGTGCAGAAATTAATGAAGCAATAAAGACACGAACAAAAATTTGTATATGAGTTGATAGAAACTTGTAAACCCAAAGGCGTTACTCTATATTTGTAAATAAATTATCATACATAATGAAGGTATTACTCGATATTAAAGACAGCAAGGCAACTTTTATGTTGGAATTGCTAAGGAGTTTTTCATTCGTGAAAGCCAAACCACTCAGCAACTACAAAGCACAAGTGTTGGGCGATCTTAGAGAAGCAGTTGAAGAATTGAAATTAGTGCAAGCCGGAAAGAAAAAGGCGCGAAATGCCCAGGATTTTCTCAATGAGCTATAATGTTAAATCTCTTGCTGTTTTCGAAAGACAGGCAAAAGGACTCATCAAAAAATACCCGTCGCTCAAAAAAGAGATTCTTGAGCTCGTAAATTCTCTTAAAGAGAATCCGAAACAAGGAAGCCCTATCGGAAACCATTGTTACAAAATCAGATTGGCAATTGCCTCTAAAGGAAAAGGTAAATCGGGTGGCGCAAGAGTAATAACCTACCTGAAGATTTTACATTCCACAGTTTTTTTACTTTCCATCTTCGATAAATCAGAGAAGGAAACCATTTCAGATAAAGATCTCGCTTCGCTTATCAAAGATATTCCGAACAAATAAAAGGTAACCTTTTAAACAGAAACACTTAATCCCTAGTCCATTTTTTCTTCTTAGCTTTACTGAATGAGAAACCTCCTCGCTCTCATCTTTCTCTTTTTTCAGTTTGCTTTTTTAGCGAAGGGGCAGGTGACGTTTCAAAAAGTTTATTCTGTTAATGATAATTTGTCCCCTGTTTCAATAGATGTAACTTCAGATGGTGGTTATTTAATAGGTGGACAAAAAGTAGCAGGACCAAATGATACAGTTCATTTTTGTGTTCTTAAAATCAACTTCATGGGGAACATCATTTGGTCGAGGGAATATTACAATAGTCAAGTGAATCTGCCTTCTTAATGTATGCAAACAATTGACAATGGATTTATTCAATTGGGAAGGTCAAAGGATTCTATATCATTAGAACACCGTGTGATTTTAATCAAAACGGATTCAAGCGGAGCGATGGAATGGTCAAGGGAATTTGGTGACCAGTTTGATGATCCTAATGGAGTCTTTATTCTGCAAGCTGCAGATAGTGGTTATATTTTTTCATGTCATTCCTATGCTACTTTAATAATCAGGACTAACTCAAATGGAGATACAGTTTGGACTAAAAATTATAATGCCGGCCTGATATCTTCAATTTTGCAAACCAATGACAACGGATTTATTCTTGCTGGTCGCTTCGATACTCTGGGGGGAGGAGCTAATGCTTTATTTTGTAAAATAGATTCACTCGGTAATATTATCTGGTCACATGTATTTGACGGAGGCAGTGCAGTGGAGGAGTGTGTTAACGTAATATAAACCATGGAGAATGATTTTTTATTTATTGGAAATTCTTCTGAGCCAGGTGCCACGAATCAAAAAATATTCATGATAAAAACGAATCCTGTTGGTGATATAATCTGGACTAAATCTTTTGTTGCCGGTAATGGTTGCCATTCGTCTAGTATTGTTCTTGATGAGGACAGTGGTTTTACTGTAGTTGGATCAATTAACCATGGATTATCCGAGAATGTTTTATTATTCAAAACAAATTCATCTGGTGATATTTTATGGTCAAAGGAGTTTGTTGGTGAGTCAGCTGGAATTTCTCTAAAAAAAACCGCAGACGGAGGAAATATTATTCTCGGGAACAAATATGATATATGGACAATATATGTAATTAAAACAGATTCAAACGGCAATAGTGGTTGCAATGAGAATGATCCGGGTGTTTTACTTTCTAATAAGTCGTTCCAGATTTATAATGTGTTTTCTGGTTCCTCGTTCGGCTATCAGGTTTATCAACCTATTGTAAATACTGGATATCAGCCAATTACTTCTACAACTCTTTGTCTTTCGGATGGTATTAAAAATACAACAATGAATATTCTCTTTACGCTGTCTCCTAATCCTGTCTCATCAACTTTAGCTATTGCAACTAACCAATCTCTGATTAAAATAGTTGATATTTTTAATGTGCTTGGTGAAAATATTAAATACCTGGAGTTTATGGATGGAAAATCAGATATCGAAATCAATGTGAGTAGTCTTGATGCAGGCATTTATTTTGTAAAAGTCGAAACCGAAAACGGATCCTCAGTTCAAAAGCTGTTGAAGCAATAGCAGGCGTCCCGATTTGCCGGGACGCTGATTTCTTATAATTGACGCCTATTGAATCATTTTTGATCATCACCATCATGATGATCAGCATTCGCTTTTTTTTAAGATGCAGTTCAAAAGTTGGGAAGCATGTCAATCGAATAGTCTGCGCCAAATCGTTTTGGAATCAACTTTGAAGAAGGCTGTTGAAGCCCCTCTGTGTGTTTGGTTTTAGCGAGGGCGAGAGGGGTTGGAGTGTGTGTTTGTTGAAACCGGAATGCGGCTTTTTATGATGGTGATGATATGCTGGATTAAACTCTTTAGTGAATTTAATTATCAGAACGAAAATGCCATTTCAAACAACAATTGATGTGAGTTCTCTTTATCCTTCCATCTATTTTGTAAAAGTTGAAACCGGGCAAGGCAGTACAGTGCAGAAATTAATGAAGCAATAAAGACACGAACAAAAATTTGTATATGAGTTGATAGAAACTTGTAAACCCAAAGGCGTTACTCTATATTTGTAAATAAATTATCATACATAATGAAGGTATTACTCGATATTAAAGACAGCAAGGCAACTTTTATGTTGGAATTGCTAAGGAGTTTTTCATTCGTGAAAGCCAAACCACTCAGCAACTACAAAGCACAAGTGTTGGGCGATCTTAGAGAAGCAGTTGAAGAATTGAAATTAGTGCAAGCCGGAAAGAAAAAGGCGCGAAATGCCCAGGATTTTCTCAATGAGCTATAATGTTAAATCTCTTGCTGTTTTCGAAAGACAGGCAAAAGGACTCATCAAAAAATACCCGTCGCTCAAAAAAGAGATTCTTGAGCTCGTAAATTCTCTTAAAGAGAATCCGAAACAAGGAAGCCCTATCGGAAACCATTGTTACAAAATCAGATTGGCAATTGCCTCTAAAGGAAAAGGTAAATCGGGTGGCGCAAGAGTAATAACCTACCTGAAGATTTTACATTCCACAGTTTTTTTACTTTCCATCTTCGATAAATCAGAGAAGGAAACCATTTCAGATAAAGATCTCGCTTCGCTTATCAAAGATATTCCGAACAAATAAAAGGTAACCTTTTAAACAGAAACACTTAATCCCTAGTCCATTTTTTCTTCTTAGCTTTACTGAATGAGAAACCTCCTCGCTCTCATCTTTCTCTTTTTTCAGTTTGCTTTTTTAGCGAAGGGGCAGGTGACGTTTCAAAAGTTATACAATTCGGGCACAGCATATTCTGTTCTTCAAAGTAGTGATAGTGGCTTTGTTTTGTCGGGGCCTTCTGATGGGACTAATGCATTGCTACTAAAATTAAATTATTTTGGCGATACAACCTGGGCATTGAAATTTGACACCATTCATATCCAGTCTTCTTTGAAATCACATGATGGATCTATAATAGTCGTTGGTACAAGCGGGATTTCTTCAGGAGATGTTGCAGTGATCAAAATTGGCTCTGCTGGCAATATTATCTGGGCAAAAAAATACGACAGTTCAAATAATGAAAATGGTTATTCAATTGATGAAACATTGGATTCAGGCTTTATCATTGTTGCTTCAGTTTATGACAGCATTTTAGAAACTAATGATGTCTCATTAATCAAAACTGATTCGATTGGAAATATCATCTGGTCAAAACTATATTCTACTAACTTCAATAATTATGTTGGCCATTTAGTCAGACAGACTCACGACAATGGCTTCATAGTTATGGGAACTTATAATCTTGGTTCGTGGAATGCGGGGATAGGAATATTTTTAATAAAATGTAATGATATTGGAGATACGATCTGGACTAAAAAATATTTCACAAATGGTGTAAACGGTCTAGGTCTCGAAGAAACAAGGGATGGTGGTTTCATAATTGGTGGAGGAACTTTGTTAAAGACAGATTCTTTGGGAAATCTATTATGGGCCAAACAACTCACAATAGGAAATGGTATCTTGGGATTTTACATCCATGAATTGGTTAATGGATATGTGATTGCCGGAACAGGATATGTAGGAACCAGCGAATTTAATTTAACAATGGTGGATACTTTTGGAAATCCTGTCTGGTCAAACGGTTATGGTACAAGCGGAGATTGTTGGTGCTATTCAGGAAGTATAGTTCATGATGGTGGCTATGCGCTTGCCGGGAATGAAATCGATTCTTCGGGATCAAGAATTTATCTTATTAAAACTGACGCTACTGGGAATTCCGGATGCAATGAAATTGCTTTACCTGTTTCAAGTATTTCTCCATCAATAATTGTTTCAAGTTATCCTGTGGCAGTTTTATCTTTGAATATGACCGTAAGTTCTTTCATGCCAACAATTCGCTATGGAGGAGAGGTCACCACACTTTGTGCTTCAGTCGGAATTTCTTCAATCTCCTCAGCATCATTTACGCTTTCGCCCAATCCGGCAATTACTATAGTTGAATTAATTTTTGAACAATCCAAAACAAGTTCACTGGAGATTTATAATTTACTTGGAGAAAAAGTAGACAACTTTCATTTTTCAAGAGACGAATCAGAAATCAAAATCAATGTGAGCGGTTTAAATCCAGGAATTTATTTTGTGAAAGTGGAAACTGAAAATGGCACATCGGTTCAAAAGTTAGTGAAGCAATAGTGGCAGAACTCCTGTCTGCTAAGTTACAGCATGAATACAGCTTTTTACGTAAAATAGATTAAATAAAAATCCTGAAAATAATGGACATCAGCGGATTCATTTCAATTTAGTTTTGCGGAACTAAATTGAGATTGGAAAATGCCGACGATTCTTTTCATCAATGGCTGGAGGTTCTTTTTCTATTCGAATGAAGGGAATGAACCTATTCATATTCATGTCCAGAAGGCTGAATCCGAAGCTAAATTTTGGATTCTAATTGACACAAATGAGTTAAAGGATGCATTCAGTTACAATCTCTCACCGGCAAATAAAAGAGAAGTAAAAAAAATGATATATTTGAATTTAGATTTCATCATAGAAAAATGGAATTCAATACATGGAAAAAAGTAAAATTGTAAATTCAGGTGTAAAAGTGGAGGATGGATTTCTTATCGTTACAAAAGACGGAAAGACCTATCAATTTGAATTAAAAAAGTTATCCGAACGCTTAGCAAAAGCTTCAGATGAACAACTGAAACAATTTACAGTTTCAGCTTCCGGCTATGGTATTCATTGGCATGCTATCGATGAGGATATTTCTATTCCTGCACTGTTGAATGAACAAGTTCTTTCTTATGGGAAAAAGAATAGTAAAGGTTAGTTTCTAGTTGATGAGACAGCACCTGCTTTTATTTTTCCTTTTGCTGGTTTTTATTTTTTCTGCATCTGCTCAAGTCACTTTCCAGAAAACCTACGGAGATTCTACCGTCACTGACATCGGCCAAAGTATTTTGCAAACCCGTGACGGTGGTTTCCTCATTTCCGGAACACAATTTAATACTGGCAACCTGTTCGAATCTCTTTTTATTATCCGCACAAACAACAATGGAGATACGCTCTGGACAAAGCTCGTGAAGGAACCCACTGCGAATTATTCAGGATCGCAGGTCATTCAGACATTTGACGGAGGTTTTGCAATAACAGGACAAACCTGTAATCAGGCCTTAAGTAATTGC